>CALMOO010000283.1:0-3853 GCA_937871705.1 uncultured Hymenobacter sp. | reverse complement strand
GCTCGTAAAAGTCGTTCTTCGTAGGGTCGATATTTATGTTAAAGCCCGTGGTAATGAAGCTCTTGGTGAAGGTAGTGTTGGCGCTGCCGTAGAAGCCGTAGTTCTGGTACATCAACGGCTTGAACAGCAGCGAGTGGTAAATACCGGCCGAGGTATAGAGGTTGTTGACCTTCCAAAACTGCTCGTATTTGTTGTAGTTCACGTTCACCGACTGGCTCACGTTGTTGTTGCCAAACAAGATGCCCAGGTCGTTGGGATTGTACGTGTCGGACTCGATGCCGTGGTCCACGTACCAGGTGAAGTTGCCCGATATTTTGCCGTAGTTCAGGTAGTATTTGTAGCCGTTTTGGTCGTCGATGGGCGTCTCAGAATTCAGAACGTGGCCGCGCCGCCGCGAGTAGTTGAGTTGCCCGCTGAAGGCGTACTTGTTCTTTTTGTCCACCAGGCGAAACAAGCCGGCCGTCACGTTGGCATCGTAGGTGCTGCCAAAGCGCGTGACGTTGGTGTTGATGAGCGACACGTACGAGTTGTGCGGCAGGCTCTGGTCGAGCACCACGATGCTGTAGTTGGTGAGCGGCTGCGTCAGCAGGCGGCGCTGCTCGCCGCTCACTGAGTCTTGCACGGTGGCATAGCTGGCCGCCGACACGGCATTGAACACCCCGATACCCAGGCCTTTGCGGGTGCGTCCCGATATCTTGGTGGCGTTGAGCAACCGCGTCACGCCGGGGTTTTGGTACGCAAATTCGCCCTTGCCCAGCTGCCCGGCCACGTCATCAAAACCCAGCGGCTGGCCGCCTACCCGCCGCGAATAAAACAAGCCTCCTTTGTTGAACAGCTCGGTACCCTCGGTAAAAAACGCGCGGTTTTCCTGGTACTGCACCTCGAAGGGCGAGAGGTTAAGCACCTGGTTATCACTGATGGTTTGGCCAAAGTCGGGCACCAGAATGGCATCCAGGGTAAAGCTCTCGTTGATGCCCCACTTCACGTCGGCGCCGCCATTGAAGCTGGTGCTGTAGTTGCGCTTGCCCTGCTCGTGGTAGGGGTAGCGATTGACGTAACTGCTCACGTAGGGCGTGAGCGAGAGGCGCAGCGGCGGGTGCAGGTTTTCGAGGCCCGTGAGCTCGCCCCATTGGTTCACGAAGCCATCGACTTCGGGGCGCACGGGGTTCCAGGTAAACTGCTGGTTGTCGCGCTTGCGCTGCCGAAAGAATTGCACGCCCCAGGTTTGGACCGGCGCCTGGGCAAAGCGAATGGCCGAGTACGGAATGCGAATTTCGACGCTCCAGCCGTGGCCGTCGGGCAGCAAGGCTACGCGGCTGTCCCACACGGCGTTCCAGGCGTTGTCTTCGCCGTTGGCGGGCGAGTAGCGGGCATCGTTCTGCACGCCGGTGCTCATCACGAAGAAGCCGTAGCCGTTGAGGTGGTCGCGGTAGGGGTCGAGGAAAAAGGCGAAGAAATCGGTATTGCCGATGTTGTCGCGCTGGGTCAGCTCGCGCTGAATACTGTCGGGGCTGGCTTCTAGCATCTTGGCTCCCACGTAGATGGCAGCATCGTCGTAGAGCACGCGCACCTGGGTGGGCAGGCGCTCGGCCGGGCCGGGATGCGGCCGAAATTGGATAAAGTCGCTGGCCACCGGGGCATTGGCCCAGGCCGCATCATCGAGCACGCCGTCGAGCTTGATGGGGGTAGGCGTGCGCCGGGCAGCCAATTGGCGGCGCGACACGCTGGCCGCCGCAGGCGCAACAGACTTCTGTGCGGCGGCTCCAAAAGCCGCGCTTATAAACAGCCAGCGAAGCACCAGGCACCGGGCCCAGCGTAGTGACACAAAGCAGAACATTATGAAGGGTGGGTAAAGATTGTAGTGCGCTAAGGACACTAGGCATGCCACTGCCGTTGTCTGAAATGGCAGTTTATTTCACTATTTCCGCGTTTGCGACGCACTGGTGCGTTGGCAGCCGCTGGCGGCCAAGGCATTCCCTACCCCCTTGCGCGAACCGACCCGCGCCTACGGCTGCTTCCGAAAGAATACGTCGCCGCTTACCGATTCCAGCTTCACGAGCGGGCCGCTGCCTTGGCCGTAGCTGCCGTGCAGCTGGTAGCCCACGTAGCTGTGCTCCTTCACGTTGCTGAACGTCACGGCCGGGTCGGCATACACCTCGCCGGTTATTGACTTTAGGCTGAGTTCGGCGCCTTTGGCGGTGGGCCAGCTCAGGTCCACGTCGCCGCTCACGCTGGTGGCATCCACGGCGCTGCCGCTGAGGTTGTTGAGCTTCACGTCGCCGCTCACGCTGCGCACGGTCACGGCGCCGGTGAGGGCACTGAGCAGCACGTCGCCGCTCACCGTTTTGGCCGTGATGGCGCCGCCCAAGCCGCTCAAATCGAGGTCGCCGCTGATGGTGTTGATGCGCAGCGCCGTGCCGGCGGGCACCGTCACCTCGTAGTCAACCTTCAGGCAGTAGCTGTACTCGCCCTTATGATAGCTGACGGTGGGCCGCAAGCCGCCCGTTTTGCTCGAGCGGGTGTAGCCGCCGTGCACCCCGCCGCCCGAATTGTTGCGGCTGCCGTCTTCGCAGTTGCCCTCAAAGTGGCTTTGGCGCAGCCTGTCCTCGTCGAGCTTTTCCACCACGCTCAGCTCCGAGCCGCCGGGCTGCAAGTCTAGGCTGTAGGCGTCGTTCAGCTGGTTATCGTTGATGTTGACGCGGGCCTGCACATTCAGTTCCGCCCCCGGCCGCACCCGAATGGTGTGCGCAAATTTCAAATCCAGAAACACGCTCTGCCCGGCGCTGAGGCTAGCCTTTTGGGTTACAACACGCTGAGCCAGCGCGGGAGAAAGGCTGCCAAGCAGCAAGCAGGCAGCGAGTAGAAAACGGTTCATGGCTAGTGTAGTGAGTTGATTGGTTGATGAGGGGGGGTAGGAACTGTCATCAGCTAGTGCTGCTCCATTCGGTTTCCGGGAATGTTCACAAGGCAGTATGCCTGAGCTTTTGCTAGCAAAAAGCCCACTGCACACCTGCCGGCTTAGCGTGGCACGCCCAGCTTTTGAAGATGCTGCGTGGCGTTCTCATTCTTCGGGTTTAGGCCCAAGGAATGGCGATAGTTTTCGATGGCTAACTGCTGAGCACCCGTGCTTTCATACACTTCTGCCAAGCTATCATAGGTATTCCAGCCTTGCGGAAACAAGCTGACATTCAGCTTAAAGAGCGCCAAGGCTGGCTGGGGCTGGCCTTGCCGTAGCAGCCGATAGCCCCAGTTATTTACATACTCTTCCGTCAGGTGCAGCTCAGGGTGCTGCTTCTTAACGGCCATAACTACCGCAAAGGCATCATGGTAATTACTGGCCACCAGGGCTTTTTGCATAGTCTGCACGGCCGCTGGCACACCGTACAAGCCCTCTACCACCTGCCCAGCAATAGCCTGAAGACTGCCCTGCGTGTCCCTGTCCGACTCGTTGGCAAGGAAAACCAAGCCGAGTTGCAGGTCGGGGTAGAGCTCGCAGTAGCTGGCACAGCCAAACGTGCCGCCCGAGTGCTGCAGCATGCGCTTGCTGTCCACCGTTTTTTCCAGGTTCCAGTTAAAGCCTATTGCCTGTGTTTCAAGGCTGCCGCAGGTCGGCTGGTGGGCTAGTCGCACTGCCTCGTCTTTTTCGGCCAGCTGGTAGCGCAGGTACTTCAGCATATCGGCCGTGCTGTAGCGCAGCCCACCGGCTGCCGCCACCGTTGGCAGGTCGAGGCGGGGCATCGGGTTTCCACGCTCGTTGTAGCCCACCAGCGGCGGCCCCGCGGTGGTCGGGCCAGCTAGTTGCAGCGGCTTTTCAATGTAACGGGCCAGCAGTTCGGGATAGGAAGTCTTATAC
>CALMOO010000282.1 GCA_937871705.1 uncultured Hymenobacter sp. | reverse complement strand
GCATTATCCACGAGCTACTGTGGTTTTTGCGAGGCGACACCAATATTGCCTACCTCAAGGAGCACGGCGTCAGAATCTGGGATGAGTGGGCCGACGAAAACGGCAACCTGGGCCCCGTGTATGGCTACCAATGGCGCAGCTGGCCCGATGGCCACGGCGGGCACATCGACCAGATTAGCCAGATTATTCAGCAGCTCAAGACGCAGCCCGATTCGCGCCGCATGGTGGTTTCGGCCTGGAACGTGGCCGACCTGCCCGCGATGAAGCTGCCCGCCTGCCACGCGCTGTTTCAATTTTACGTGGCCGATGGCAAGCTTTCGTGCCAACTCTACCAGCGCTCGGCCGATGTGTTCTTAGGCGTGCCTTTTAACATTGCGTCTTACGCCCTGCTTACGCTCATGGTAGCGCAAGTAACAGACTTGCAGCCCGGCGAGTTTATCTGGACGGGTGGCGACACGCACCTGTATAACAATCACTTAGCGCAAGCCGAGCTGCAGCTGACGCGCCCGCCGCGCTCGTTGCCCCAGATGCGCCTGAACCTGGACGTAAAAGACATTTTTGGGTTTCAGTTCGACGACTTCAAGTTGGAAAACTACAACCCTTGGCCAACTATTAAAGCGCCGGTAGCTGTCTAAATCGTTTTAGTAATGCTAAGGTTCCTCGGCGTGCTGCTGGTAGAAAGCGCCCTTGCGCCCATTATAAATTTGGTTGTAGCAATGGAGACATCCATTGATTTTTTGGGACAAGTCCGATAATGGGATTTTGGTGTCTTGAAATAATATAATCAATTACGGGTAACTAATCGATAGTGAAACTCGTATGAATTTGGCATATGGATTGTAAGTAGCTGGTTCTAATCTTCCCATCTATTCTGCATGCGTTCTATCTCTGTGCTTTCTACGCTGCATCGGGCGCTTATTTCCCTCAGCGCCCTGCATCTTGGCTTAGGCCCCCGCGCCACGGTCTTACGCAATAACCATGTGACGGAAGCCGACTTGCGCGAGCACCTCGGAGAGTGGCAGCGGCTGCAAGTGCTGCACCAGGCCCACCAGGCTCGTTACGAAAAGCTCCCAGGCTATAGCTTAGGGGTAGCAGACCAATAAAAAATAGGATAAGTACTAGTAGCGGTCAGCTTCGGGTTATTTTTACGAGCCTGTGCGCACCCCGGCCAACCAACTTGGTCGTGGTTGCCGTATATGCCACCAAGATGAGGCAATCGTTACGTGTAGCAATCATACTAGGAGTCGGGGGTGCTAGCCTTTTGGCCAGCAGACCAGTTCGTGCTCAAGCGGGCGAGGGTCTTTATGCTGCTCCAGGT
>CALMOO010000281.1:5774-8276 GCA_937871705.1 uncultured Hymenobacter sp. | reverse complement strand
TGCTGCTCGAAGTGCCCTACCGCTGGCCGCAAGTCACGGTGACGGCCGCTGTGGGCGGCGACTACGGCGACCTGTCTACGGTGACGGCGGGCATGCTCCGGGTGGAGTGGTACCTGCGCTAACTGCTTGTAGAGCAGCTGGTCGCTTAGCAAAACAGGCCCCTACCCCCCTTACCAGCGTAAGCGTGCCCGGCTACTTGTTTTTGATGGCGCGCAGCAAGCCAGCCAGCTCGGGCGCCTGGTAGACTTTGCCGCGCGACACTACAGCGGCTATTTTCTTGACGTTGGCAATGTTGCTCAATGGGTTGGCCGTAAGGAGTAGCAAATCAGCGTCTTTGCCCACGGCGATGGTGCCCGTGCGGCCCGCAACGCCCATAAACCGGGCGCCGTTGATGGTGGCCGCCTGCAAGGCTTGCGTGGGCGTGAGGCCGGCCTGCACCAGCAGCACCAGCTCGTCTTGGAGCGAGGCGCCGGGGTAAACGAACGAGTTGAACGGCCCGCTGTCGGAGCCGGCCAGGATAGTGACGCCCGCCACCTGCAGCTGCGGCACGAGGCTCATAAACTTGGCTTCGAGCTTCTGGGTGAAGGCGCGGGCTGCGGCCGACTGCTGCCGGGCGCTGGCCAGCCGCCGGGTGTAGGTGGCCTGAATGCGCGGGTCGATGTAGGCGCGCAGCGTATCGTGGGCATGGTCGTTTTCGACCAGCTCGGCCAGGGTTTTGCCAATGGCCAGTGTGGGCACGGCGGCCGTGTGGTGAGCAGCCATGAGCCGGAAAATGCGCTGCGCGGCGGCCGGACTGTAGGTGTCGTACACGGCCGGCAGCATGACAAATAGCCCGAGCGGCTTGCTGGTTTTCAAGCTATTGCGCACCAGCGCCGTGAGGCTGTCTTCCTTGCCCGAGCAGGCTTTAAACACGTAGTAAAGGTGCTCGGTGGCATCGAGGCCGTCAGTCACGGCTTCGCCCAAGGTCACGGAATAAGGCATGTGGCCGGTGGTTTTCATGCCGCGCTTTTCGGCTTGCACGATGGTGCTCAGGTAAGCCTCGCCCGAGATTTTGCTGTCGTAAATCTTCACGTAGTCTACCCGTAGCTTTTGCAGCGAGTCGAGCGCCTTGCTGACTTGGGCCGGCGTTTCGACTTCGAGCGAGCCGGGCCAGGTGGCGCCCGGCCCGTCTATTTTGGGGCCTGAGGTGAAAATGCGCGGCCCGGCCAGCGTGCCGGCGGCTTCCTCGCGCCGCCACTCAAAAATGCGCGGCGTGAGGTCTCCGCCGCAGTCGCGCACCGTCGTGATGCCGTGGGCCAGATACAGCGTCAGGCTCTTTTTATTAGCCGCTGCCAGGCTGTCGCCGCCCCGAAAGTGCACGTGCATGTCCCAGAGGCCGGGCAACAGGTAGCGGCCGCGGCCGTCGAGGGTTTGCCGGGCGGTGTAGCGGGCCTGGGCTACGGGGCCGATTTGCACAATCTTGCCATGGGCCACGGCTACCGTCTGGTCGGCACTGACCTTGCCCGTCAGCACATCTACCACGCTTACGTGGTTGATAACCACGTCATAGCTAACAGCTGGCGCGGGCCGGCGGGCAAAGCCGACCAGCAGCGCAGCCGCGCTCAAGGCCAGGGGTAGGCGGTAGAATTTCATGCAAAAAGCTGGAGAAAGTCGCGGATGGCAAATGTAGGCGCGCCGGCGGCTCGGGCCCTACCCCCTCTCGCAAGCCCAGCACTGCCTGAATGCAAGAGGGTAGCCGGCGCGCTGGGCGCTAGCTGCTGAGCGCGGGGTGAGCGGCCGGCTCCACGGCACGCTCGAAGCGCAGCTGGCTATCGGGGCTGGGGCCCGTCAGCACAAAGCCGTTGTGCAGCAGCACTTGCTGCGAGGCGGGGTTGTCGGCGCGGGCGTGCGCCACCAGCCGGCGCACCATGCCCGTGGCAGCGGCTTGCTGCACCAGCCCGGCTACCAGCTCAGTAGCAAGGCCCTGCCCGCGCCACTCGGCCGCGATAGAGTAACCGATTTCGGCGGTGCCTGCCCCGTCGGGCGGCCCCATAAAGCCCCCCGACCCGATGAGCGTGCGCGGGGTGTCACCTTCGGCCTTGCGCAGCGCATACCAGTTATACCAGCCGGCGGCCGTGCGCCCGCCTACCGTGAGCTGCTCCAGAAAGTAGTGCATGGCGGCGCGGTCGTACTCGCCGGGCGGCCAGTCGGCGGGCATGGCTGCCCCGAGCAGGGTAGGAAAATACTGCGGCTTGTGCAGCTCGGCCGTGAGCAGCGCGCGGCTGGCGGCCAGAATGAGGAGACGGGGCGTTTGCGTAATCAGCGGAATCATAGGGGGCTATATACGGCCGTCCGGCTCCTGGGTGAGGGTAGGGCTGGCAAATTGAAGTTTCGGCCAGCCCACGCCAACGCCCAACACCACCCGACTTCTACGCAGCCGGAGCGGGCACGGCAAAGGTGTTGAGCAGCCCACTAATAGTCATGTATTGGCCCGCCAGGTAAATCATATCGACCACGCCCTTT
>CALMOO010000281.1:1163-5764 GCA_937871705.1 uncultured Hymenobacter sp. | reverse complement strand
AACGCCTCGATGACGCGCCGGTAGAGGTCGGGGTTGATGTGGTGCTCCACCGTCAGGTAGTGCGTAAAATCGTAGGCCAGGCTTTCCTCTTCCGAGAGGGTGGTGGGCTTTTGTCCGGCTACCAGCGCCGCGATTACTGCCTCAGCCAGCCCGGCCTTTTCGCCTACGGCAGTATGCGCATACAGCTCATAATCAGCCTTCCACGCCGCGCCCACGGTGAGGATAACCACCTGCCGCACCTTTTCGCTCAGCGAGCTATGCGCACCTTCGGCAGCCGTGACGCCCATCACGGCCTGGCTGATGGCCGGGCTACGCAGCATGGCGTTGAAAGGCCCGATGAGTTCTTCGTCATCGGTTATGGCTTGGAAGCCTGATTTCTTAGCCCACGGCACCATAGTGGCCGAGAGTTCTTTATAAAGCTTTTTTTGGTCGGAGCTGAGGTCGTCGGGCTGGAGCAGGGCAAGCCGGCCGCCGAGCGAATGGTCAGAAGTTGCCATGTGCAGGAGTAGTTGATAACAATTGAAGAAAATCAACACCAATACGTGCACACTGCCAGCAACGGACAACTGCCAACACGTCGGCCGCCCTACCCCCTAAACAAACTAGCCGCAGCCTGAGTATAGGCCGCGGCTAGCAAGAGAACCCCGTAAAGCGCTGGCTTATTGATAGCCGTAAGCCACGCCTTTTTTCACTGTTTTACCGGCCAGGATGGAAGTTTGGTCGCCGGTGAGCAATATTATGTGGGCGCCCAGCTTGGCCGCTTTGCGCTTCAGCTTCTCGTTGGCGCGCTCGTCGAGGTTGGCAGCGCTCGAAAAGGCCGTCATTGGCATGGCCGCGCCCACTACATCACCTTTCGATACCAAGCCTTTTACATCGGCGGGCGAAGTCGTAATGACTACTTTGCCCCAGTCATTCTCACTGTGGATTTCGACACGCTCGGTGAGCTTCTGCACTCGGCCGCTGGCAAAATCCACTTCTTTTACCTGACTGACGCTAAGTACATTAACGGCTTCCTCACCCGGATACACGAACGACACGTCGTGGTCAGTCACGGCTGTTACCTTCGCCACGACTGTCTCGCCATTCACCTTGATGATTTTATCGGTTTTGGGAGCGTCCTGCGCGAAGCCTACGTGGGCTGCCAAGCAGAAGGCAGCTGCTAAAAAGTAGTTATTTTTCATACCAGCAAATATATAGATGGCACTAGATAACATACCTGCCAATGCGCAGAAAATAATGTTGCTTTAACTTTCAATAAGCCCCTCGCAACCAGCCCAGCAAGCAACCCTGCCCCCCTTCCACAAGCCCAAGCGCTTGGCGCCTATTGGTGCAGCCGCACCCGCAGGTATTGCTGCAACCAGATGGGGTAGAGATTGTAGCCGACATTAGTGAGGGTGATTAGCAATGCCCAGCCTACCTCGCGCTGCCCCACGGCGTAGCCTCCCACTAGCAAAAAAAACAGCAGCATAACCCAGTGAAACCGCTCGTAGTGGTAGGTGGTGCGCACGAGGCTGGCCACCGAAGCGCGGGTAGCCACATGCCGATAGTGCGGATACTGACGGCGCAGCAGGCCGTTGACCAGCGCGCCGTGCTGCGCCACGCGGCCCACCGCTGGCACGCCCAGCTTGCGGTACACGGCTGGCGTGGCACTGAGCTGCAGGTGCCGCAGCCATGCCCTCGGCACGGCATACACCAGCAGGCTGGCCACCACAAACCCATACAGCCAAGGCCGCGCCACATGCTGGTAGCAAAACACGGTAAGCGGCCCCAGACTCAGCGCCGACCACAGCACGCTGGGCACGGCGTTGTACCAAGCCAGTAAGGCCGGGGAAGGAACCGCACGCTTGGGATTGGGGGCCGGCATAAGACGTTAAAAATATAGCTGCTACTCCCTACCCCCTCGAAACACAGCTACCGCTGCCGGGTGCAGCAGCGGCTGAATCTAGGACCTTACCGGCCCAGCTGCGCGGCAGGTTTAGGGGGTAGGGTTTGCGGCCTGCTCGGCCTTCCACTGCATGGCCGAATGCACGCGGGTGTGGCCGCTGGGGTGGTCAAAAAAGATAATTTCCTCCCACGGCCCCGGATTTATTTTGCGGTATTCAGACAACTTCATGGCTATGCGGGCGAAGGCATCGGGCTGGCGCGCCGCATTCAGGCCAAACATATCGGCTTCCTGCTCTTGGGTTCGAGTGATGGTATTGAGCATCGGCGTAGCCAAAAAGCTGAACAGCGTCAGCAAGACCAGCAGTAGTGGCAGGCCCGCCACATCGCCCAGGCCCTCGATGCCCCAGCGCACTCCGTGGCGCGCCACCAGGTAGTGGAATACGCCGTCCGTGGCCCAGAAGCCCAGGCTGATAAGCACGCCAAAGAAGACGAGCGACTTGGGAATGTGGTTCAGCACGTAGTGGCCCAGCTCGTGACCTAGCACGGCTTGCACCTCGGCCGGCGGGCAGCGGTTGAGCAGGTTATCATTCAGGGACACGCGAATCGTGCTACCCAGCCCACTCACGTTGGCGCTGATGCGCTTGCTTTGCCGGGAAGCATCGAAGAGGTACACGTTGTTGGCCGGCACCCCGTTGGCCCGCGCCATGCGCAGGATACCGTCGCGCACCGGGCCGGCCGGCAGCGCCGTGTATGTATTAAACAACGGGCTGATAAACACCGGCGCTACGGCCACGGACACTACCATGGCTACCACCACTATTCCGGTTGCCCACACCCACCCGCGTCGCCCTGTGCGCCGTAGCGCGGCATACACGGCCAGCAGCAGCAAGCTGCCAAACACCACCAGCAAGCCCAGGTTCTTTAACGCATCGCCCAGCCACTCGCCAAACGTCTGGTTCGATAGCCCATACTGGTGTTCACGCACGTAGCCCTCGTACACACTCAGCGGCAAGCTAAGCACCCAGGCCAGCAGCAGGTACAGCCCGATATACCCCAGCCGCCGCAAGGTCGGCCGCGGCAGCCGCCCGGCCAGCGCCTGCACTTTGCGCCCCAGCCCCAGCTGCAAAAACACCGCGGCCACGCCCAGGGCGTACAGCACATCCCAGAGCTGAAGCCAGTAGCCGCCCTCAAAATAGGCGTCTGACTTGGCTTTTTGGGCAGGCGTCAGGGTATTGAGGTAGCGCTGAGTGGCGGCCTCTACGTCGAAGGCGGGACCGGCGGGCGTGGCCACCGTGTCGGCCAGCGGCACGGCCTCTGCCCTTGGCACAGCCAAGCTTAACACCAGTACCAGGAGTAAGAGTTTGTACAGAATGGCCATAGCGTTAGAATACCTGTGGAGAAAGCAAGCTGCCCGGCACCTAGCCGAACGCTTTCGCAAGGTATTCAGACTAAGCTAATAACGATGTGCTTGCGTGCAGGTTGAGTAGCCCGCGGCGCCAGCCCGATTCGTTCCTTACCCCCGCAAACACGCCAGCCGCTACTAGGAGATAGCGGCTGGCGAAACTTCGCTATAAGGTTTTTTATTCAGCTTTTGGCTACCTGCGAGCGGCCCCTTGGCGCGCTTTAAGCATACCTCACCACTACGTTACACCAGCACGACTACTTTGCCGGTGGCCTCGTTGGCTTCCATGTAGCGGTGGGCGGCGGCCAGCTCGGGCAGGGTAAAGGTGCGGTCGAGCAGGGCCGACTGGCGGCCGGCGGCTACCTCGTCGGCAAACCACGACAGCGGGGTGTTGAGCAAGTCGGACGCCTCACCAGTGTACACCGTCAGGCGCACGGTGGACGGGATGGCGTCCATGGGGGCAAACTCCGGCAGCGCCCAGGCGTTGCCCACGATGCCCGTCATGCACACTACCCCCTGCTTGGCAGCGGCCCGCAGCGAATCGAGCAGCGTGGTGGTGCCTATCAGCTCCAGCACGCGGTCTACCCCTTGCGGGAAAAGCGCGCGCACGGCCGGGGCAATATTACCCGAGTCAATCAGCACATGGTCGGCGCCGTTGGCCCGCAGGCGGTCGGCTTTGGCGGGGTTGCGGGTGGTGGTGAGCACGGTGAGGCCCATGTGCCTGGCGAGCTGGGCGGCCATCATGCCCACCGACGTAGTGCCGCCCCTGATGAGCAGCGTTTGGCCGGCCTGCACGTCGAGGGCGCTTTTGAGGCTACCCCAGGCGGTTTGTAGCAGCTCAGGCAACGCGCCTAGCTGCGCCCAGTCGAGGGTAGTGCTGAGGGCCACCACCTGCCCCACGGGCACGCAGGTGTATTCGGCATAGCCGCCATCGAAGGCCCGGCCCATGCCGCCCATGGCGGTGGCTACCGTTTGGCCCGGCTGAAACTGCCCACCCGGCGCTTCCGCCACCGTGCCCACCGCCTCGATGCCCAAAATGCGCGGAAACACGACGCCCGGCGAGTGCCCCTGCCGGGTAAACAGCTCGGAGCGGTTCAGGCCGAAAGCTCGCACTCGAATAAGCACCTGCTCGGCAGTTGGCACCGGGCGGGGCACCTGCCGGTACTGCAGCACCTCGGGCGGGCCAGGCTGGTCTAGGACGATGGCATTCATTAGCAGCGGCTCGGGGCCGGCTTGGTTGGGCATGGCGGACATAGAACTTCGAAAAGGAAAGACGAATTACCTACGGCGCAAAGGTCCTGCGCCGCCCTACCCC
>CALMOO010000281.1:0-1153 GCA_937871705.1 uncultured Hymenobacter sp. | reverse complement strand
ACCCATAAACAAGGTTAAGAAATACTCTTAACCTAGCTTAAGACTACCCGGCTCGGCGGGCGCGCTGCCCTTGCGAATCTTGCTCAAAAACTCCGGCGTGATGCCGATGTACGCCGCTATCTGGGTGTTGGGCAGGCGGTGGGCCAGGCCGGGGTATTGGCTCAAAAAGCTGCGGTAACGCTCCTCGGCCGTCGAGCTGATGTTTTGCAGCACCCGCTGCTGTAGCTCCACAAACTTGTTCTCGATAATGACCCGAAAGTTGAGGTTGAACTTGGGGTAATGCCGATACAAGTAGAGCAGGGCGGATTTTTCGAGCTGCAATATCACGGCAGGCTCGATGGCCTCGATGTAGAGCTGGCTGGGTTGCTCGGCGTGAAAGCTGCCGATGTCGCTAATCCAGTCATTTTCGGCGGCAAATTGCAAAATGTGCTCCGCGCCTTTTTTATCGACGCCGTAGAGCTTCAGGCAGCCCGCCACCACAAACGTGTGGTGCCGGCACACGTCGCCTTGCTGCAGCACAAATTGCCGCCGCTTCAGCCGGCGCTCTGCCACCCGGCCGCTGAGCTGCGCCCGTTCCTCCTCATTCAGGGCCAGGTAGCTATCAAAATACGTGAGCAGGGGCTCGACTAGCACAGCGGTAAAAACTAAGCAACGGTGTAGCCCTAGCGAGTAGGCACATGGTAAAAGTACCTAGGCCACGCCGCTAGGCACCAGCCGGCACTTCGGTTCTACAAACAGATTGCGGGCCTGCCCGTTACGCACTACACCCCCGGTTTTGCTGAACTGCCCACGCCCGCGGCCACACTGGCCATCGGCAGCATGCGCACGCTGTAAGCATTTGGCGGCGCCCACGTGACCAGCGTCGCGGCCAACCGGCCATCATCGAATTTCGGGTAGCCGACGTTGATGCTGAGTATCAGCAGCTAGCTAGATTGCTGGGCGGGGCCTTGGTACACCCACCACTATGCCCTGGGTAACCGCTTGCTGCTGCTTCGCGACCTACCTGGTCAATTTCTTCACGCCGGTAAGTCCGGAGGCGAAGCAGCGGCTTGTTAATCAGCCGAAAAAACTCTTCAAATAAGCCCGTGCTGCTCATCTGGCGTCCGCTTGTCGAAGCATCTCTACCACACGTTAGGATTACTAAACAGGAGAG
>CALMOO010000280.1 GCA_937871705.1 uncultured Hymenobacter sp. | reverse complement strand
GGCCTGCGTCTTGTAGCGGTCCTGCGACTGGAAAAGGCCAAACGACCACTTCGGGTACATCGGCGCCTTGCCCGTCGCCGTGCGGTAGAGGTCGATGATGTGGTCGAAATTAGGCCCGTAAAAGAAGTAGTAATCAACCTGCTGCCCGCTCTCCGACACGTACTTATACTGCGTTTTATTGGCTTCCGAGCCGTAGAAATTCGATGCCGAATAATTGTCCCACAGCAGCCCGTAACCCTGCGTCGAGAGTAGCACAGGAATCGCGCCCGTCATGTACTTGATGAGCATTTCCTGGTTGCGGCCCTTGTAGTTGATGGACAGCGTGTCTTCGGGGTGGCAGCCCAGGCCAAACAAGCCCTCGTTGGCCGGCGAGTTGAACTGCGTTTCGCAGTTATAAGTCGAGATACCAGCAATCGTGGCGGGCTTCATGCCCTTGTTGCTCGTCGCCTCCGAGGTGATGACCGCGCCTGCCAGGTCGGTGTAGGTGATGGCATTGGTGGCCTTGTTCACCCGCACTATCAGCTTGTCGGTGGTAATCGTGATTTGGCCATTCTTCTCCGCCACTTTAAACGGCGTTTTCTGCGCCCACGTGTTATTCACGACCAGCGAGTTTTTGGGCGCGAAAGCCGGCAGAATCGTGTACTGCACTTCCACAATATCGGCCTTGCACACCCGTACGCTCATCAGGCCTTTGTCAAGCTTAAACGTGACTTTATCAGCGTTTTGGGTGTAAGAAATAACGGTAGCCTGGCTGCTGCGAGCGCCAGCTAAACCGAGCAAAAAGAGAAAAATCCAGCTGAGAAGGTGCGGGCTGCGCCAGGAAAACTTGTAGGGCATCGGGAGCATAGAAAGAGGTGGGAGAAATGAGTTTGGGTGGTAAGGTAGCTACCGGCAGCCCAGCGCCCGAGAGGGGGGTAGGGCCCGAAGCCAAGCGCGGCGCTACAATGCCGGACGCAGAGTGGCCGCCACTGAGTTGATTTTCAAGACGCTGGCTTTCAAGTTCGGCGCCGCGGCTGTGAGCGTGATGGTGCCCGCAGCTTGCGTCGATTGCACCAGCACCTGCGCCAGCCCGTTGAAGGTTTTGCGCTTCCAGACCGTGGCGGGGGTAAGCACCTGAATGGTACCGGGGTTGGTATTAGGCGTGTCCCAAACCTGCTTTTTGAGCAAGGGTGTGGCCACAAACACGATGCTGTTTCGGCCGGTCTTTAGCAATGATTTATCAAGCTTATAGCCGCCTTTGGCAATCTGCTCGCCCGTCAGATTCTGGGCAATGGCCCGGCCGTTGACGTAGATAGACTGCTCGCGCCCAATGGCTTGATAAAACAGCGTAACCTGCGCGCTCGCCAAATTTTGTGGTAGCTCGAAGCTGCCGCGCGTCACGTAGACCTTAGCCGTAGGCACTAGCTGCGCCGCATCGTACTGGCGCGCCGTGAAGGCCGGTTCCCACTTCGAGTCGTCGAAATCAGCGGCTACTTCTGGGCCGCTGGTCAGGCTTGCGGCCCCTATTTCCTTCAGGTTTTCGATGGGTGGCGTGCGCACGGTTTCGAGGTAGCGGTCGGCTTCGAGCGAAGTCGGGTCGCCGTTCCCTACCCCTATAATGCGGCCGGGGCCGCTCAGGCTGAACGTGATTTCCTGGTTGGCGGTGGGCACGCGCCGCTTGTTTTTGTCGGTGAGCTGCACCGTAATCACCGACACATCTTCGCGGGTGGCCTGCACAGCGGGCTTGTTGGGCACCAGCTCGATAGCAGTGGCAGCGCCAGTGGTTTTCACCACATCCGTCGCAATTTTTCTACCCTGGCGGTAGCCCACGGCTTCCAGCGTGCCGGGCGCATACTTCACCTTCCATTCGAGATGCGAGTTTTTAGCCATCTTCTTCCGGCCTTGGCTTTTCTTGTTCAAAAACAGCTCCACTTCGTCGCAGTTGCTGTAGGCCCACACGTCAATTTCCTGGCCCTCGCGGCCGGCCCAGTTCCAGTGGGGTAGCAGGTGCAGCACGGTCTGATTGGTCCACCACGATTTCAGGTACCACACGTCGTCTTTGGGGAAGCCACACAAATCCATCATCCCGAAATACGACGTGATAGACGGCCACCCAAACGGCGTCGGCTCGCCGCGGTAGTCGAAGCCCGTCCAGATAAACATGCCCGCTAGGTAGGGGCGGGCGGCGTAGTGCTGCCAGCCCCCCTCGATGCTGTAGAACTTAGGGCTCGGCTTTGCGTCGTAGGCCGCCACGTAATGCTTATCCTTATCAGTCAAATAGATGCCGCGCGTGGCGTGGGTCGAGCCTTCCTCGGTGCCCCAGCTAGGCTGCTTCGGAAACTTGGCGTGCTGCGCGTCGGTGTCGCCCTGCCCGATGTAGTTGAAGCCCATCACGTCAATCACCGTAGACGTGCCCTGGCC
>CALMOO010000279.1 GCA_937871705.1 uncultured Hymenobacter sp. | reverse complement strand
TCGGTGAGGTGGCCGATGACGGTGATGTCGGGATGGTTTTTAATCTTGGCGTGGTCGGTGACGGGGATGGTGAAGAGCAGCTCGTAGTCCTCGCCGCCGTTGAGGGCGGCGGTGATGGGGTCGAGGTTGAACTCGGCCGCGGCTTCGAGGGTAGGGTTGGCCAGCGGCAGGTACTCGCTGAATACGCGGGCGCCGGTGCCGCTAGCGGCGCACAGGTGCAGCACCTCGGAGGCCAGGCCGTCTGAAATATCAATCATGGCCGTGGGCTGCACGCCCAGCTCGCGCAGCTCGTGCACGATGTCGAGACGGGCTTCGGGGCGCAGCTGGCGCTGCACGATATAGTCGTAGGCGGCCAGTTCGGGCTGGGTGTCAGGGTCGGCGAGAAAGGCTTGCTTTTCGCGCTCCAACACTTGCAGGCCGAGGTAGGCGCCGCCAAGGTCGCCCGATACACAGAGAATATCGGTGGGCTTGCCGCCGCTGCGGCGCACGGCCTGGCCAGCTGCCACCTGGCCCAGGGCCGTGACGCTGACCACCAGTCCGGCGCGGCTGCCGGTGGTGTCGCCGCCCACCAGGTCGACGCCGTAGGCTTCACAGGCCAGGCGTATACCGGCGTACAGCTCCTCAACGGCCTCGACCGTGAAGCGGGGGGGTAGGCTGAGGCCCACTACAATTTGGGTGGGGGTAGCAAACATGGCGGCCACATCAGAGACGTTGACAGCTACAGCTTTGAAACCTAAGTGCTTGAGCGGAGTGAAGGACAAGTCGAAGTGTACGCCTTCGACCAGCAGGTCGGTGGTGACGACGACTTCTTGACCGGCGGGCGGCGCCAGAATGGCCGCATCGTCGCCGATGCCCATGATGGTAGAGGCTTGCGTGAGCGTAATGTCGCGCTGCAAGCGGCGGATGAGGCCAAACTCGCCGAGTTGAGAAAGGGGCGTTAAATCAGCCATTATATAGTGTTTTTAAAACGACATGCAGACCAAAGGGAAGCATCTCGCGTGGGGTAGTAACTCTAATTGTTCAACCGTCTTGATTACTGTTGCACGCAAGATGCTTTCTATCGTCAGCATGACAAGTGATTTTAAGCTTAGTAAGCAAGCCCGCAAAAGTACGCCGCATGGCAAGCGGCGGGTGAAGCCGTAATTTGTCGGCCTCAACCACGTATTATTACTGCCAACTTATTGTTAGGTTTCCATGAAAGCCGTTCTTTTTGCTAGCTTACTAACCCTGGCGGTGCTGCCCATGTGCAAGCCTGACACTGCCAAAACCGCCACCGATGCCGCCGCGCGCAACCCCGCCTCGCCGGCCGAAGTGCGGGCACAGTTTGATATTTTGCGCGATTCGGCCGATGCCAACTGGCACCGCATGCAGGCCAGCGACGACCAGAAGCTCACCGATATGCGCGGCCTGCTGCAAGACCGCAAGCAGCAGCCCGGCCTCGATGCGGCCCAGGTGCGCACGCTAGCCCAGGCCACGGCGCGCCTCAAAGCGGTGCGCTACAACCGCCAGAGCATGGCCTCGTCGGCGCTCATCGACCAGTACGACGCGGCTCAGGACTCAGTGCTGCACACCCTCACGCCGCTGGCTGCGCCCGCGGGCAACGCGCCCACCGAGCACATCCGCGATTATGTGGAGCATATTCAGCTCGCCGATGCCAGCGTGGTAAGCTACCGCGCCCACTACGATGCCGCCGCCAAAGCTTACAACAATTACTTGCAAGTGCACCAGCAGGAGCTGAACAAGCTGGGCGGCAAGTATGCCAACCTGCAGCCCTTACCCCTCTTCGAGCTGAGCAGGTAGCCTACTTCTCCGCGCTGGGGTTGAGTTCCACTACGTCGGGATGCTGGTAGTTGACGATGATAACTGAGAAGGGATTGGGCTCGCCCTCGCGCTTTTCGAGGCGCAGGGCGCCGGCGTCGCGCAGGTGGCTGATGAGCTGGCGGCGCTCCCAGTCGGGCAGCTCGGGCAGCATATCGGTGAGGCGGCGCAGAAAGGGGCTGGCCCAGATTTCGGGCGTGCCCTGGGTGCCGGCGTAGCGCTGGGCCTGCTCCAGCAAGAACGCCAGGCAGCGGCGCTCGTCCGCATTCGTGACGCGCCGGACGGGGGCAAAGGCGGGGGCAGCTTCGGGCCCGGCAGCCTCAGGGGCAGGCCCTTGGCCTGGGGCAGGCGCCTCGGCCACATCGGCAGCGGTGAGCCGGGCCGGCAGCGCCCGCCCGCCTTGCTCGCGCAGACGGCGCGCATCGCCGGCCCTGAGGCGGGCGGTGCGGTGGTCTTCGAGGGCCTGGAGGCGCTCGGCGGGCAGCAGCTGGCGGGCATCAATAAAATGCTCTTGGCCCAGCATGAGCAGCAAATCGCCCGACACACTTTCGCGAAAGCCCACCACTTTCACCTGGCGGGCCTGGCGGCGCAGGTGCTGCAGCACCGGGATGTAGTCGCGGTCGCCGGCCACGAGCACGAAAGTGCCGATGTCGGGGCGGGTATAAAGCACCTCCATGGCGTCGATGCAGAGCTGCATATCGGCCGCGTTTTTGTGGTCGGTGCCCAGCACGTTGCGCGTCCCTACCCCCATCAGGTACAGCGGACCCTGCGGGCCGGTGGGCAGCTTGTCGAAATCGGCGTAGGCGTAGAGCACCAGCGAGTCGAGGCCCTGCTCGGTCTTGAGCGAGTCGCGCAGGTTGCGCACCAGCTCCAGGGCATAGTCGTGCGGGTCCTGCGGGTCGAGGTAGTGGTTTTTGAGAAAGTAATAGACGTTCTCAAAATCAATAAATACGGCGGCGTAGGGCGAGGCCGCGGCCGGCACCTGAGAGCTAGTGGGACTAAGCATGAGGCTATTGCGAAGAAATGGCTGGCAAAATGCCACGGCGGCACTGGCTCTTGAGCAACCGCCACTGCCGGAGCGCGCAAAGGTCGCAGCAAATGTCCGCTGCCCGCTTGCACCTCTATGCTGGCAGACGGGCGAAATTTGCCGCATTCCTTCCCACTTGCTTATGGCTGCTCGCGTTGTTTTTTTCTTGATTTGGGCGGCGCGTTGGCGCTTTTATGTGCTGGCAGCCTTGGTGCTCCTCGCTGCCAGGCCGGCCGCAGCCCAGCGCGAGGAAGCCGGGCCACCAGCGCAAGACCCATTTGGCCGGCGCCCAGCGCCGGTGCTGCCGGGCGGGCAGTATAAGTCGCATCGGGTTTTTCATGACTTCAATGACAGCCTGAAATGCATTCGGCTCATGCTGGAAATTAAAGCGACTGATGGCAGCACCCGGCGCATTCAGACCTGGGCACCGGGGGTAGTTAAAATCAGTTACTTCGCGCCGGGCCGAGTACCCAAAGCTGACTCCTCGATGAGTGTGGTGCAGCCGCCGCAGCCAGTAGCTTATGAAACCTACTGCAACCGCGGCTGTGATGGTCCACCGCCTGCGGCGATACTGAAGAAGTATGGCTCCGATGTTTGCTCAGGCATCGAAGTTTACCCCGACAAAATAGCGTTTAGAGTTAACTGCCAAGGCATTATAATCAACAAGAAAACACTGGCCATTGAAATCTACGGCGACGGCTCTGGCGAGCAGCCGCTACTTAGCGAAGCCAGCGCGCCTTTCCGGCGCCAGCCGCTTTCCACCACTATTCAGGCAGTCGCCGACACGCCGCCCGGCCGAATCGACGAGCTGAATAGCTTGGGCGTGCGCTTTCGCCTTCAGCCCGGCGAGCGGCTGTACGGCACCGGCGCCCGCGCCCTACCCCTCGACCGGCGCGGCTACCGGCTTGAGCTCTATAACCAAGCCCACTACGGCTACCAAAACGGCGCGCAAAACCTGAACGTGACGCTGCCCGTGGTACTGAGCAGCCGCGGCTACCTGCTGCTGTTTGACCACTACGCGACCGGCTACCTCGACCTAGGCAAGCAGCGCCTCGACGCGCTGGAATACGGCGCGGAAGGCCTTAGCAGCCTCAGCTACTTCGTAGTGACGGGCCGCAGCCAAGCTGAAATCCTGGACCGGTATACTGCCCTCACCGGCCGGCAGCCCCTACCCCCCCGCTGGGCGTTGGGCCTCATTCAGAGCCGCTTTAGTTATCGCAGCCAAGCCGAAATGCTGCAGGTGGCCGACCGAATGCACCGCGAGAACTTTCCGCTCGATGGGCTGGTGCTCGACTTGTACTGGTTTGGCGGCGTAACCCGGCAGGGTGATTTTAGCTGGGATAAAACCAACTTTCCCGACCCGGCCGGCATGATGCGCGACTTGCAGGCGCGGGGTGTGCACACGCTGCTCATTTCGGAGCCTTACGTGATGCGTACCTCGCTGTACGACAGCCTCGTGCGCACGCAGGGGCTGGTGGGCATCACGCTGGCTGGGCGGCGGCCGTTCACGGTGGACTCGTTCTGGGCGGGGCCGGCGAGCATTTTAGATG
>CALMOO010000278.1:3659-5660 GCA_937871705.1 uncultured Hymenobacter sp. | reverse complement strand
CAGCAGGACTAGCAAGCTGCTCAGCCAACAAGTGATACGGCGTTTAATCGGGTAGCAAAGAGTTTCACGCAACAGAATAGAACGAGCCGGCGCTTAACCAAGCAAATAGGCTACACAAAATAACGCCAGATAGCAGTAGCTAAGGCAAGAATAGCGTCATAGCATGCAAATGCCACGTCGCACTAGTCGCAGGCGCCCGGCCGCAGTAGTAGGTTGCTACCCCTAATGATGTGGCGAAGCTGCTGCGACAAGCGCGACGTGGCGTGCTATTGCTACTTTGTAGCACTGATACCTAGCGCTATTTTTTGATTCTCGTTTCTTTCTTAAAGCCTTTGGGCACGCTGAAAGGGAAATCCAGGTGCGCCGCGCCTACTTCTACTTTCGAGTAGCTGAGGGTGGCTGACGTACTTTCGCTACCCCCCTGCTGGCCTACAACATTGGTAGTAAAGGCAAACGGCATGTCGGCCCCAGTTGGCTTCTGAAAGTCGGAATATGCTACAGTAAGGCTACGTTGGGCTGCGCTTTCACTTACTTTGAGCTGCTGAAGGCGACCGGTATCGGAACTCAGCAGCTGCTCAAGCAGCAATGCCGCCTGCGAGTAGCTTACGGCTTGGTTGGTGCCCTCGGTCGTTACGGTGGGCTTGGTGCCGTTAGGCGCGGCCTGGTAGTCGCCGAGCAGCAAGGCTTGCATTTGGGGGTAGCTGACCGGCACGCTCAGCAACTGGCTTAAGTAAGCATAATCACCCGCGAAGTAACTCTTGCCTAAGCGGTTAATAACGCGCACCGAATCGGGCGTGAGCAGAGCACGCACGCCCTCAATGCCTATCAGCGAGCCCGACAGCCAGATGGCCGAATCGCGCCGCACGCGCAAGTTGAAGTTGGCCGACTGGTCAGTGTCTTTGTGCTTAAAATGCACCTTGCCTTTGCCATTGAGATACAAAAAGCTGGTGTTCGTGGCTTTCACGCCAGCGGGTGCTACAACGGGCGCCGCCGTAGAAGTACCAGGCCCTGAGGCATTTGATTTAGAAGGCCCACGGTGGCAGCTAGCCAAGGCTAGCATTGCGAGCACGATAGCAGATTTATTCATAAAGCTTTTGGTCTTTTATTTTACGCTCCAGCAGCGGCGAGGCGCCTGGCCCGGCTTTGTGAGCACGCTGCCACTCGGCCACAGCCTGCTGGTGCTGCCCCAGTTGCCACAGCACATCGCCGTAGTGCTCAATAACGGCCGCATCTTTGGTCGTTTTCAAGGCGTGTTCCAGGCTTGCGCGCGCGCCGGCGTAGTCTTTTAGCTTGTACAATATCCAAGCGTACGTGTCGAGGTAAGTGTCATTGTCGGGAAACTGCTTTACGGTGCGGCCCGACAGCTCTTTGGCGTGCTCCAGCTTTTCGCCGCGCAGGCTCAGGTAGTAACTATAGTTGTTGAGAGCGCCGTAGTTGTTGGGGTCAGCCGCCAGCGCCGATTCATACGCGGCATCCGACTTGGCGTTGTCTTTTAATTCGTGGTACACATCACCGAGTTGCGCGTCGAACTGCCCTTGCAAGTCTAGGTCGCCGGCCGCCAGCTTGCGCCCGTGTTCAAGCGCCGATGCTGCCCGCTGCGGCTGCCTCTTAAGCGAATACCCTAGCCCGCTAAAAAACCATAGCCGCGCCTGGTTCGGAAACAGCTCCAGTGCCCGGTCGCTGTGCACCAGCAACGAGTCGACTTGGTTCAGCTCGGCGTCGAGCAACACTACTTGCTGCCACAGCTGGTACTTCGAGTTGTCGTAGCGTAGGGCTTTGAGGTAGGTATTGCGGGCTTCACGCTTCTTGCCAGTCAGGGTTTGCACGTCGCCGGCTACGCTGTAGGCCTTGGCTTCTTTAGGATGGCTGCGCACGGTAGCTGTAGCTAAGTCGAGCGCCAGGGCATTCAGCTTGTCGTTCGGCAGCTGCTTGAGGTAGCCTGCCAGAATTCGTACTTCCTGGTCAACATCAAGCGATGGATTTTGAAACGCCAGCTTAAGC
>CALMOO010000278.1:0-3649 GCA_937871705.1 uncultured Hymenobacter sp. | reverse complement strand
TTTCCGACTCTTGCGGCTGGTTTTGCTGGCGGTAGACCTCGGCCAATATCAGGCGGGCCTGCGGGTTGTCGGGGTCGATGCGCAAAGCCTGCTCCGCCACCCGAATAGCATCAGGCAAGCGGTTGTTGGCAGCATACATTTCGGCCTGGGCCAGCACGTAGCGCGGCTCGGTAGGGTTAGCCGCAATAAGTTTTTCACCTTCTTGTAGGGCCAGTGGCAAGTTGTTCTGCCGCAAGTATATCTGCTGTTTTTTAAACGAAATCTCGTCTAAGTCGCCAAACTGCTGCTGAGCTTTTTCCAGCGTGCTCAGCGCCTCAGTTAGCTTGTTCTGTGCCAGGTACAAGTCGGCAAGCTGGAACAGGTAGCTGCCCGAGTTGGGCACCTCGCGCACCAAGCTGGCGTAGGTGCTGGTAGCGGCGTCGTACTGCTTCTGGCTAGCCTGAGCCTGGGCCAGTAGCAGGTAGTAGTAGGCATTTTTGGGGTCGAGCTGCACGGCCGCCTGGGCGTAGTTGGTAGCATCGCGCAGGTTGCCGCTCAGCAGGTTAGCCTCGGCCAACTTATAATTCACAGCGGCATTGCCGGGGCTCAGGGTATAGGCTTTCAGTAGGCGGTCGAGCGCCTTGGGGTAGTCTTCGAGCGCCACGTACTTCACGCCATCCACAAACAGCGCTTCGCTCACCTCTTTGTCCTTGGCCGAAAGCACTGGCGCGGCCAGCCGCTGCTTTTCGCTGGCCGCCGCTCGCTTCGCCAGCTCACGGCGCTCTTGGCGCGTCAGCTTGGTAGGCTTTCGGATAACAGCCATGCTGTCGGAGGCCGCGCCGCGCCGGTTTTGCGCAAAGCTAACGGGAGCAATCAACAGCAGAAGCAGCAGGCTAACAATGAATTGGCGCATAAAAATCATCACGCAAGCGCTTGGCCTGCCTCACGAAAGTACGGGGAATAACGACGAACGACGCGACCCTTAAGAAGGGGCGCGTCGCCGATAACGTCAAATAAAGCTAAATAATCACACGCGCAGCGCGTTATAATCGCCGAGGCTCAGGTCGGAGGGCACGCCAGTGAGGGTAGCAAAATTGCCAATCATAGAATTGGCTACGTTGGCGTGGCGCACCACTGCCGAAGTTTGCACGATGGAGTTCGACAGGCGCGAGTCTTCCACGGTAGCACCGGCGCTTAGCGAAACGTGTGGGCCTACTACCGAGTTGGTAATCACGGCATTTTCGCCAATGTACACGGGCTCAATCAGGACCGAGTTGGTGATTTTGGCCGAGTCGGCCACCAGCTTCTCGCCGCGTTCCTTCAAGTACTCCAGGTAGCGCTGGTTGGTGTACACGGTAGCGTCCTTGTTGCCGCAGTCGAGCCACTCAGTTACTTGGCCGGGCACGAAGATGGTGCCCTTGTTCTTCATGTTTTCCAAGGCGTTAGTGAGCTGATACTCACCTTTGTCCTTGATGTCGTTGTCGAGTAAATACTGTAGCTCGTCGCGTAGGTAGTCGCCATCCTGGAAGTAGTAGATGCCGATAATCGCGAGGTCCGAAACGAAGGTTTCAGGCTTTTCCACGAAGTCAGTAATCTGGCCTTTCTCGTCCAGCTTCACTACGCCAAAAGGCCGGGGGTCTTCTACGCGCTGCACCCAAATGGTGCCCGTTACGGAGCTATCAAGCTTAAAGTCAGCCTTAAACAGCGTATCGGCGAAAGCTACCACCAGCGGCCCACTTAGCGAAGGCTTGGCACACAAAATGGCATGGGCCGTGCCGAGCGGCTCGTCTTGGTAATAGATGGTGCCTTTGGCGCCCACCGACTCTGCGATTTTTACTAAGCTCTGCTCTACAGCGCTCCCAAAGCGACCAATAATGAAGGCAACTTCTTCGACTGGCTCGCCGCACACGCGGGCAATGTCTTCGACGAGGCGCTGCACAATGGGCTTGCCAGCAATGGGAATCAGGGGTTTGGGAACGGTGAGCGTGTGCGGACGCATACGCTTGCCCATGCCGGCCATCGGGACGATGATTTTCATATTCAGGGTGTGGTGGGTAGAGGTGAGCTTGCTTGCACAAGTCTGGCCGACATACTTTCTTTTAGGCAGAATCGTTGCGCCGCAAAGATGCGGCAAAACCTATTTACTATATTACTACCCCTCAAAATTAGTCGCGCAGTAGTTTAATCAAGGTAGCTGGGTCAGCGTTACCACCACTGAGAATGAGCACGGTATGCTGGCTGGGGGGTAGGGAAGCGCGGTGGCGCAGCAGCGCGGCCAGCGGCAGCGCGGCCGTAGGCTCTATTACCAGCCTAGCTTCCAATAATAGGCGCCGGGCAGCGGCGCGCAGCTCGGCTTCGCTCACGGTGATTACGTCGTCGGCGTGCTGGCGCAGGTGCTGGAAGGTGCGCTCGCTCAAGGCCAGCGTGCGCACGCCATCAGCCAGGGTGCGGTTGGTATCGGCCGCGGCCCACTCTACTACCCTCCCCTGCCGAAACGAAGCCTGCGCGTCGGCTGCCAGCTCGGGCTCTACCCCGATTATCTTCACGCTTGGCTTTAAGGCTTTGAGCGCCGCAGCCACACCACTAAGTAGGCCACCGCCGCCCACGGGCGCCAGCACTAGCTCCACGGCCGGCAAGTCTTCAAAGATTTCGAGGCCCACAGTGCCTTGCCCAGCTATCACGTAGGCATCATCGAAGGGTGGCACCAGCACGGGGGGGTAGGCGGCCCCGGCCAGCAGACGCGCAGCTACGGCCTCGCGCTTTTCCAGAGCCGGGTCGTAGAGAATAACTTCAGCTCCGAGCGCCCGCGTGGCCGCCACCTTCACCTGCGGCGCATTGGTAGGCATAATGATGGTGGCCTGCATGCCGAGCTGGCGGGCAGCGTAGGCCACACCCTGCGCGTGGTTGCCGCTGCTATAAGCCAACACGCCGCGCGCCCGCTCCTCGGCCGAGAGAGCCAAGATGCGGTTGCCAGCACCCCGAATCTTAAACGAACCGATAGGCTGGAGGCTTTCGGGCTTCAAGTAAACTGATTCGCCAGGCAGCTCAGGCAGGTCGAACGGGAGCAGGGGCGTATGCCGCACCAGGCCTCGCAGGCGCTGCTGAGCCTGCTCGATATCAGAGAGGGTAACGAGGTCCATAAACTAGCAAGAGCCGCAAGAGAGCCGGCCGCCGCAAAGTTGCTGCGAAAACTGCGGCCTCGCCTGTTACGTTAGCTTGCCGACCCCTTACTTTGTCTTTATGAACTACTTTAATGAAATCGAATCCGGCATCCGGACCTTGTTTGACACTACCAGCGCTGGCTTCCGGGGAGACAGCAGCGCCGGCCAAAACCACATTGGCACTTGGCTTAACGTGCTGCAAAACAGCAACGACCCGGCCCTACGCCCCATCGCACAAGAGCTGGAAACCCTTAACCGCGCCATCAGCAGCAACGATGTAGCGGCCATGTCCAAGTCGTTTTTCCTGCTTGGCAACCTGACAGGCAAAGCCGCCCTACCCCTCCATAGCTTCGCAGGCCTGGGCGACAAAATGCGCGAGCTGAGCCAAAAACTCATCTCGGCCGGCGGCAACCTGCAGGTTATTTCCCAGCAGCAGCTTTCGGGCACGGCGCCCGCTCAGCACTAATTAAGTTGTTAATGCAGAAGGGGTAGCTGCTACGGAGGAATGG
>CALMOO010000277.1 GCA_937871705.1 uncultured Hymenobacter sp. | reverse complement strand
TCCCTTTCGCGAACTGGCCACGAGCATTGGCCAGCACCTACGCCTGCCGGTAGTAACCAAATCCACCGAGGAAGCCACCGACCATTTTGGCTGGTTGGCCCGCTTCGCCGCCATGGACCTGGCCGCTACTAGTGCCCGCACTCAGCAGGAACTGGGCTGGCAGCCCTCCCACCCCGGCCTGCTGGCCGACATGGCCCAGCATTACTTTGCTGGGTAAGAGAGCGGCCAGCGCCAGCGCCTAACTAGGCGCCTTAAATGGGGTGAAGAAGCTAACCAAACATTTACTCGCGGTTAGTACTTTGCTATTGTGCCCTCAGGCAGGGCTTTTCGCTTTCCTTCTTGGTACTTCCAATGAGCGACCTCTTTGCTCAGTATTTGCGCAGGACGGCCGACGTCCCGGCCAGTGAGTGGGCGTTCCTTGTCCCCCATCTGCACGCCCGCACGCTGGTCAAGCACGAAACGTGGCTCCCTGCTGGCCAGGTCGCTCGCCACCTAGCTTTTGTGGAAACCGGCGTTCTACGCTCCTATCTGACCACCGCCGAACGCGAAATTACCAATGGCTTCTTTCTGGCGGGCAGCATCACGGGGGCTTTCACAAGCTTGCTCACCCAGCAGCCCTCTGCTTGGTCCTTGCAAGCCTTGGCTCCCACGCAGCTCGTTAGCTTTTCCTATGACCTGCTCCCGACCCTGTATGCCCGCCACACCTGTTGGCTACACTGGAAGCGACAGTTGCTAGCGGAGCAATTCTTGCTCAAGTGCCGCCGCGAAACGGCCTTTATGCGGGCCTCCGCTGCCGAGCGCTACCACGCCCTGCGCCAACAATACCCTGACCTTGAACAGCAAGTGGCCCAGCTACACATTGCTTCCTACCTGGGCATTACTCCGGAGACACTAAGTCGCTTGCGGGCGGCCGAGCCGGCCCTGCGTTCTTGATCTACATCAAGGCACGGCAGTAGGACCAGGTAGGACCTTTGGGGCATCCAACTCCCTTCTTTTGTCTAGCCGATGCCCATCCTGCAGGTCAAACTCAGTACCACTCCCTCCTCGTCCTGTCCCAGCAGGTCGCGACCGTCTTGAGCGAGCTTACCGCCTAGTTGCTGCGCAAGCAGCCGGACCTTACCGTGTTCGCGGTAGACTACGTGGACCCTACACACTGGTTGGTAGGGGGCCGCAGCCTAGCCGAACAAGGCTTGGTTAGCTTCTCCTGCCGCGCGCAAGTGTTCAGCGCCTAGTGCAGCGGAAGATGCGGCTTGTCTACGCCAACTCGCCTATTAAGTAGTCCGACTAGGCTGCCTCGCCGGACCAACTGCGGGCAGAAGCGCTGCTCGCTTCTGCTTCCTCATCACCTACCCATCACCAAGTTGGTTTCTGCTTATCAATCCATCTTAAGCCTTAATTACCTAACCAACCACCATGAAAGACAACCTAAGCAGCACCTGCCAAGCACTGCCGGCTACGCCGCTGGGCAGATGCCGGCTCCTTATATTAGCGATTCTATCGCTTGCCCTGCAACTCGTGCTGCTACCTGCCCACGCCCAGGGTTTGCTGGCCAAAGTGAGCGGCGATATTTACCCAGACAATGTTAATTGGCAGCCTTTTCCCGCATTCCCACCCACGGTTCGGCTGGCTGTTCTGGTTGGCACGCCAAGCAAGCCGGAGCCCTATACCATCCGGGTGAAGGTGCCGGCTGGCGTAAAACTAATGCCGCACCGCCACCCGGAAGACCGCATCTATACCGTCATATCGGGCGTGTTTTACATCGGATACGGCGAAACGTTTGACCCGGAAAAGCTGCGGGCTTACCCGCCCGGCAGCGTTATTGTGCTGCCGGGCAATACGCCGCATTTTCACTGGGCCAAGTCTGGGGAATACGTGTCGCAGGTGTCAGGCGTTGGGCCCCTGGGGTTGGTGTACGTTAACCCGGCTGATGACCCGCGCAAGAAATAGAAGCGCTCAGGGCCTATCCTAGGCCATCGGCACCAGGAACGAAGCGGCTTGCTTTACCTGCTTTCCCCCATAGCCTCACAGCAGGTAGGTAAGGAAGTGGGTTAAGTTAATCCAGCCTACTTTAGCCCCTACCCTCCCTGTGCAGGTAGTTTAGATAGGCTTTCTTTTAAAGCGCGCTTTCCTACCAACTTACCTCTTCTGCTATGTCAGTTGAAACTGCCACTGCCCCCGTTGATGCTTGGCGCGCTACCCTTTCTGGCCTGTGTGCGAGTTTGGTCGGAATAGGCTTGGCGCGCTTCGCCTATACCCCACTTTTACCCACCCTTATCGACCAAGGCTGGTTCGATGCTTCGGACGCAGCTTATCTCGGGGCAGCAAACCTCGCTGGATACCTCCTCGGCGTGCTTGCCGTCGGCGTGCTGTCCAGCCGGGTCGATTCGCGCTTACTGCTACGGGCCGCCATGGTCCTGGCTGCTGTTTCTTTTTTTGCCTGCGCGTATCGCGCTGGCTTCGGCTGGTTCTTTTTGTGGCGACTCATGTCCGGCGTTGCCGGGGGGGTAGCGATGATTCTGGCGGCCCCTACCATCCTTCCCCATGTTCCACCCGCGCGGCGGGGATTGGTGAGCGGCGCCGTTTTCATGGGGGTTGGTATTGGCATTGCGCTGTCGGGCACGCTCATCCCCCTGTTGCTCAAGGCCGGCCTGGTGTGGACGTGGCTTGGCCTCGGGTTTCTGGCATCAGTGCTAGCGCTAGTCGGCTGGGGTGGGTGGCCAGCGCGTACAACCGCCATGCCGCCGCGCCCTCAACGACAGCAGCCCAGTCCGAAGGCCCGCTCCATTCGCTTTCTCTCGATTGTGTACGGCTTTAATGCCTTTGGGCTGGTGCCCCATATGGTGTTCCTCGTTGCTTTCGTGTCGCGTGGCCTGAACCAAGGTATTGGCTTGGGGACGAGCTACTGGACGGTCTTCGGCCTGGGCGCCGTCGCCGGACCTATCCTGATGGGTCATCTGGCGGACCGGATTGGACCGCGTCTTGCGCTGCGGTTTGTACTCGTACTGGAGGCCGTGTTTGTTGCGCTACTCGCCGTCTCGTATTCGACGCCCGCGCTGATTATTTCGAGTGCCGTGGTCGGCGCTTGCACCATCGGCGTCGTGCCCGTGGTGTTGAGCAGAACGCGTGACATTCTCCAGCATCATCCGTCCGCTCAGCCCGCTGCCTGGCGCACCGCGACGACCTACTTTGCCCTTTTTCAGGCAGTGGGAGCCTACGCGCTTTCTTATATCTTCAGCAAAAATGCGGGCGACTATCGCCTGCTATTTACCCTGGGCGCAGGGGCGATGCTCGTCGCGCTTATGGTGGAGTGGGTTACCCCTCTTGATACTGAAACAATATGATGGACACGGTGATTTTCCTCCACGGACGCGGCCAAGGGCCTGAAAAGCTCGCGACGGTTCAGTCCGCCTTTGGGAGCGCTTATGTGCTCGCCCCAACCGGCGGGATTGAATTGCCGCGCGGTCACACGTGGTTCGAGAATGTGCGGACCGGCGTGGCTGAACCGGACAGCGTGCGGGCCGCCGAGCAGCGGCTGCTACGCTGGCTGGACAACCACGTCAATCCCGACCAAACCGTATGGCTAGCGGGCTTCAGTAATGGGGGTGCGCTGGCGGCCCATTTGCTTATCCATCATCCGCAGCGCTTCCACGGTGCCGCGCTCTTCTCATCGCCCATCGTGCTACCCCCCTGGCCAGCCGGTAGCTTAAAGGGCAAATCTGTTTTCTACGCTTACGGTGATGCGTCGGACACGATAGGGGACCAGCATTTCTTAG
>CALMOO010000276.1 GCA_937871705.1 uncultured Hymenobacter sp. | reverse complement strand
TGGCCGCGTACAGCAGCTGGGCCAGGCCGTTGTGCAGGTTTTCGGCAATGCGGCGCTTTTCGCTTTCTTCGGCGGCCAGCACCGCTTGCGCCAGCTGCTGCTGCTGGCTCAGCTTGGCCTGCTCCAGGCGCTTATCATCGCTGATGTCGCGCCAGGTGCCATGTATCATTGACTTACCTTCCACCAGCACGGGGTTAAACGACATCTCGTCCCAGACGGGCTGGCCCGTAGTGTCGTGGCGCATCCATTCGAGGCGGCACCAGCCCTGCTGCTGGGCACGCGTCAGGCACTCGGTCAGCACATCCATCGAGCGGCGGCCATCGGGCTGGTACTCGGGCCAGAACTCGGCCAGGTGGTGGCCTATTACCTGGCTGCGGTTGGTGCGGCGCAGCAGCCACACGGCCGCCTCGTTCACATCCACAAAGTGGTAGTCTTGCAGCAGCAGCATGCCGTCGCGGCTCTGCTCGAAGGTGGCCCGAAAGCGCGCCTCGCTGGCGGCCACCGCATCAGTTGCCTGGCGGCGGGCCGTCACGTCGAGCAGCACCAGGCGGTAGGAGCTGGGCTGGTCTTCGCTGCTTTCGGCACTGGCTACGCCTTCGAGCTGAGCAAAAAACTGCGAGTCGTCGGCGCGGCGCATGGTCAGCTCGCAGGTCTGGCGCTGCTCGGGCTGCGCCCGCAGCTGTGCCAGAAACTCGGTAAACTGAATGCGCTCGGTCGGCACCACAAACAGCGCCAGGCGCCGCCGGCTCAGCTGCTGGCGCGTCTGGCCCAGCAGCTGCGCGGTGCGCAGGTTTAGCTGCTGCAAAGTGCCATTGGCGGCGAGGGTGCAGTAGCCGACCGGCGCAAAGTCGTAGAGGTCAATGTACTGCAGCCGCATGACTTCGGCCTCGTGCTGCGCCATGAGCAACTCCTCGTACTGCATTTCCAGCTCTATCTGGTGCACTTGCAGCTCCTGCACCAGCCGCTGCACTTCGGGCGTGGCGGTGTCGGGCAGTGTAGCCGCCGCCAAGCGCCGCCGCTCCGCACGAGCCCGTAGCTTTTGCAGCGCGGTGTTTGGGTCAGGAGTTTTCATAAGCCAGCTAAGCTTAACAGGATAATAAACACAAGGATACGCCCGCGCCCCCCCTGCTACAAGCTGGGCCACAGGGCGGGGGTAGGGGCTGCTGGCTAGTCTAGCTCCTCTACCCCGCGCACGCCCAGCAGCAGCTGCCCGGTGGGCTGGCCGTGGTGCAGCATGCGGCGGCCATAGAGCCGCACCCGGCGGCGGCCCAGGCCCGCAAAATCAGCTTCCAGAAATAAATTATCAAACTCATCGGCCTCCGTGGCAGTGGGGTCTAGCAGCCGCAGCAGCCACTCGCGCAGCTGGGGCTGGTTCCAGGCGCCACCGCTGAGCGTGGTGAATATCGGGCCCGGCAGGGCGGTGGGCGGAATGTTAAAAGCCTGCGCAAACGACCGGCTCGGGGTCAGCACCCGCAGCTCGTGGTCGAGCGCCAGCATGGGCTCGCGCACGGCCTCCTGCATGCTTTCAATAAACAGCGCATTTTCCTGCAAGCGGCCTTCCAGCCGCTTTAGGGCCGTGATTTCGGTGAAGGTGATAACCGCCCCGTTGATGTAGTTGTCGAACGAGCGATAGGGCAGAATGTGCATCGTGTACCACTCGTTGCTGGTAGTTTCCACGTTCACGTGCACGCTGGTCAGCCGGTCCAGCACCTGCTGCACATCGCGCAGCAGGTGCTCGTAGCGCAGGGTGGGGGCAAAGTGCGCCAGCGGGCGGCCCAGGTCGGTGGGCAGCAGGTTCACGATGCGGCTCACCTGCGGCGTAAAGCGTTTCACCATCATGTCGTTATCCAGGAAGATAATGGCGATTTCGGTGGCGTCGAGCAGGTTTTTCATGTCGTTGGCACTCTGCGAAAGCTCCTCCGTCTTGGCCAGGTACTGCATATTGAGGGTTAGCAGCTCCTCGTTCAGGCTCTGCATTTCCTCCTTGTTGGTCATGGCTTCCTCGTTGGTGCTTTGCAGCTCCTCGTTGGCCGATTGCAGTTCCTCGTTCGTGCTTTTCAGCTCTTCCAGGCTGATTTCCATCTCCTCAATAGTGGTTTGCAGGCGGTGCTTGGTGTACTGCAGCTCCTGTTCGAGAACCGCCACCATGTCGTCGCGGCGTTGGTCGGAGGAGGGGGGTAGGGCGCCGTTTTTGGCCCGGCGCAGGCGGCGGGGGGTAGGCTGGTCCTCAAACACCACCAGCAGCAGGCCGGCCAGCTCGTCGCGCTGGTTGAGGTGCCTCACCGAAAGGCGCAGCAGCTGCAAGCCGGCTTCGGTCTTGACGCTCAGGTGCTCCATCACCACGTCTTCGTTGGTTTGGGTGGCGCGGTGCACGGCCCCGCTGAGGTCGAAGGCCAGCTCCTGGCGGGTCATGTCGAAGAGGTTCATGCCACCTACCCCCGGCGCGGGCTCCAGGTACTTGCCGGTGCGGCCGTTCACGTACAGAATTTCTCCCCTAGGATTAATAACCACGGCCGGTGGCGTAAAAGAGTGCAGCAGCGTTTTCTGAACCAGGGTAGCAAAGGGGTTGCCGTGGCGGTGCGGCGAAGTAGAAGGCGACATGAGGGTGGGGACTTGCGAAGGCGCCGGGCGCTGCCGCACCAGCAAAGAAGGAAAACTAGCGAGCTGCGGCACTGGGGCGGCCGACTCGATACGGCGCGTAATCTTCCACTTTATATCCAGCGGCTGGAATAGTTCGTGAAAGCCTGTCAGGTTTTCGCTCGGCCCCAGAAACAGCAGCCCGCCGGGCCTGAGGGCGTAGTGAAAAATGGGTAGCAGGGTGCGCTGCAGCTCGCCGCTGAGGTAAATAAGCAAGTTGCGGCAGCACAGCAAGTCGAGCTTGGTAAAGGGCGCGTCCTTGTTAATGTCGTGCAGCGCAAAGATGACGACGTCGCGCACCTCCTTGCCAATCTGGTAGTAGCCGTCGGTTTTCTGAAAAAAACGCTTGAGGCGCTCGGGGCTGACGTCGCCCACGATGTTTTCGGAATACAGCCCGGCGCGGGCCGTGTCGATGCCCTGGGCCGAGATGTCGGTGGCAAAAATTTGAATCTTAAGCCGGTAGCTCGGTGGTATCTCGTCGAGGCATTCGAGCAGCGTCATGGCCAGCGAGTAGGCTTCCTCACCCGTCGAGCAGCCCGGCGCCCACACCCGGATGGTGCTGTCTGGCTCTTTGCGCAGCAGCACCTCGCGCAGGTGGTGCTGCAAGCTGGCAAAGGCCTCAGCATCGCGAAAAAACTTGGTCACCCCAATCAGCAGTTCCCGAAACAACTGCTCTACCTCGTGAGGAGTTTCCTGCAAGTAGCGCACGTAGTACGCGAAGTCCTTGATTTGGTGCGAGTTCATGCGCCGCTCGATGCGCCGAAACACCGTATTGCGCTTATAAAAGCTGAAGTCGTGCCCAGTTTACTGCCGAATAAGCAAAAAGATTTTTTGCAGCGCGTGGGTCGGCCGCGAGGGCGAGTCGGTGGCCTGCTCGCGCAGCGGGCGCGTGCCCAGCGGACGCTCTACGTAGTCGAGCAGCTGGGCCGGCATCAGCTCGGGCGCCAGCACAAAATCCACAAACTCGGTGGCCAGTGCGGCCTGCGGCATGGCATCGTAGAGCGCCGTGGCGGGGTCTTGCGCCATCACCATCCCAAAGTTTTCCATTACCAGCTTAAGGCCCAGGCTACCATCGGAGCCCATGCCCGAGAAAATAATGCACACGGCGCGCTCGCCCGCATCCTTGGCCAGGCTTTGCAGAAAGAAGTCGATGGGCAGGCGCAGGCCCGGCGCCTGCGTGGGCTTAAACAAGAGCAGCGAGCCGTGCAGCATGCTCATGTCGTGGCCCGGCGGAATTACGTACACGTGGTTGGCCCGCACCCGCACCCCGTCGTAGGCTTCCAGCACGGGCAGCTTGGTATGGGCTTGCAGCAGGCCCGGCAGCAGGCTTTCCTCGCGGGCCAGCAGGTGCACCACCACCACGAAGGCCATGCCGGGGTGGGGGGGTAGGTGGCTAAAAAACTTTTCGAGCGCTTCCAGCGAACCCGCCGAGCCGCCCAGCGCCACGATGGTAAACTTGCTGCTCGCCACACCCTCCCGGGGGGCCCGGCTTTTGGCTTTGGTGTTGCGGGCTGTTTTCGGGTTTACCGACTCGGCGGCGATAGGGGTAGCCGTGTCATTGCTGGCTAGCCCGTGGGCGGCGACAGAAGAATCTTGCATGTAACTAATTAGCTAAACCATACTGTGGCGCTATCTCAAGTTAAAGATTTTTAACTAGTTGGTGGTGTAGGTAAATTTCTTCTAAATTAAGTCAGCTTCACTCAGTTATTTCTAAAGCAGCCCCGTACATTCGGAGATACTGGTGCCTTTTTTAAGCCAGGTCTCTCCGTGTCTGCCCCTGCTTACCTTATTGTTATTGGCACTTCGGCCGGCGGTATGCCGGCCCTTACTACCCTGGTGGCCTCGCTGCCCGCCACGCTGCCCGCCGCCGTGCTGGTGGTGCAGCACCTGGCTCCCGACTCGACGGGCGAGGCGCTGGTGGCGCGGCTCGGCTCGCATAGCGCGCTGCACTGCCAGCTTGCCCACACCCACGAGCCGCTGCAAGCTGGCCACCTCTACCTGGCCCCGCCCGACCGCCACCTGCTGGTGAAGGACAACCGCCTGCTCGTGACCAAAGGCCCCCGCGAAAACAACTACCGCCCCGCCGCCGACGCCTTGTTTCGGTCGGCAGCCGTGGCCTACGGGCCCAACGTGGTGGGCGTGGTGCTCACGGGCATGCTGCACGATGGCACCGCCGGCCTCGAGTTTGTGAAGCGCTGCGGCGGCACGGCCGTGGTGCAAGACCCCCAGGATGCCGAATTCTCGAGCATGCCCGAGAGCGCCCTGCGCGCCGTCGAAATCGACTACGTAGTTCCCATTGCCCAAATGGGCGCGCTGCTGGCCCGGCTGGTTGACCCGCACCTAGCCGCGCCACGCAAATCCCAAGATATCCCTCCTGATTTACAACTTGAAGCGGCCATTGCCGAGCGCGTAGTGGGAACTGTTGAACAAGTCAGTGAACTCGGCAACCTGGTGCCGCTTACCTGCCCCGATTGCGGCGGCAACCTCTGGCAAGTAAAGCACGGCAACGTGCTACGGTTTCGCTGCCACACGGGCCACGCCTTCACGGCCGATGCCCTGGCCGAAAGTTCGCAGCACATGCTCGAAGAAACCCTGTGGGTGGCCCTGCGCATGATGGAGGAGCGCAAAAACCTGCTCAGCAGCATGGCAGCCCACGGCGGCCCGCAGTGGAACACCCACCAGGAAGAGCGCCTCGCCGAATTGAAGCGCCACGTCAACCGCATGCGCGAGTTCATGCTCAACGGCGCGCACCCCACCAGCCACCCCCAGACCGAGCCCGAAGCCGACCACTAGAGCACGCCCACCAAGGGCTTGCCAGCGGGGGAGGGGGTAGGCCGCTACTTGCGCACGTAGGCCGCGCCGCCCGGCAGCTCAGTGCCAGGGCCTACCTGGCCGGTTGCCGAGGTAAAATAGAATTGCTACGTAATGACCGCAGCTTCTGGCGGCGGCGCTGCCGCATGCCGGCACAAGGCAAGAATGAGGTCATAGTAAAATCAAGGAAAATCCCAACGTAATCCCCGTATTTAAACTGAGTGCGCTAGGCGAAGGAGGATAGAACTTTGTCAAAGTATTCTATCACTTGATTTAGCTATACTATGCGCGCGTTCTACCAGCCACTTCCTCATAGTTGCTTGCTCACGCTGCAAGAAGGCGATGGCAGCGGCCACCCACTAGTTGAGGTGCTCCGCCAAACCCTGCACAATGGCCAGCGCAGCGTGTGGGTCGATTGCCGCCACATATCGGCGCTGCCCAACGAGGCGCTGCTGCTGCTCAGCAGGTACGCGGCGCGGCTCTGGCGCCGCGGGGGCCACCTCATCCTGTGCCACCTGCCGGCACGGGAGCGGGTCAGCCTCGTGCCCAACCCCACCGAGCCCCTGGCCTCCTGCCTGCTCGACGCCGACCTCTACGGCTTGCCCTGCCCCGAGAGCCCCGCCTGCTAGCGCAGCCTCGGGTCACCTTAGCTCCCAGCAGGGGGTAGGGAGCCCACCGCCCTCAGATGCCTGCCGTTGTAAAGCCCAGTACTGCGGCGTCTTCGCCCTCACCCAGCCGAAACACCGGCTCGGCCATGGCCATCTCGTACTGCACCACCACGTCGGTTTCGAACGCCACGAAGTAATCGCAGAGCAGGGACAGGGCTTTGGCGGGCCACGCGCCAGTGAGATACGCCTCCAGCTCGGCCACCCGCAGGCCCTGCAGGCTGATTTCGAGGGCTGGCAGTGTTTCCTGGTACTCGCCGCCTAGCACTAGGTCGGTGCCCAGCGCGAGGTGGCCCAGCGTGCCGCTGCCCGGCGCGGCCCCGGCGGCGGGGCTAGGCAGGGCCAAGCGCCGCGGCGGCAGCACGCGCAGCTGCACCGGCTGGCCCAGTACGCTCTCGAAGCAGTGGCGCGTGCGCGGCAGGTCGCCCACAATGTTGGCCGCCAGGGGCAGCAAGTACAGCAGGTTGCTGAGCACGGTGGGGGGTAGGCCCGCATCGGTGAGGCCCCAGAAGCGGGCCAGCACCTCGTTGTACCAGTGCGCCGAGAGGCGCGTAAAATACCGCCGTTCTTCTTGCTCAATGCTGACGCGGCAGCGAAAAAACTCCTGTTCGAAGGGCAGGAAAAACAAGCGGGTGGCTTTCTCCTTGCGCCGCTGCACCCGGCTGTCTTCCACCATCGCCCGGATGCCGGGCGAGGTGTCGGAGCTGCTGCCAGGCTGGTGAAATACCTGCTGGGGCAGCGCATCGTAGAGGCCTTCGCGGTGCACTTCCAGTACGGTGCGCACCACGGGCTGGTAGCGCCGCTCAAACGTTTCTTCGTACGCGGCTCCTAGGTCGCGGCGGTAGCGGCGGGCAAACAGCCCCACGGGCCGCACCAAAAAGTCGTCGAGCACGTAGCCATAAGCCAGCAGCTCGGCCAGAATTACTTCTAAACGCAGGTCGAATGGCTGGCGGCGCAGGCTGGCCAGCAGCTCGCGCACCGAAACAGAGGGGGTAGGCATAAGGCCGAAGCTACGCAAGTAAGGCCGCTAGGCCAACGGCCCTGCTTACGCTGGCAGCGGGCTCAGCGTTGGGCCCGCCCCGCCAACATTGCCACAGCCGGCATATTTCCCGTACTTTGGCAAAATTACCCCGCGCTACGGGTGCTCCCGGCCGGGTTTCCTACTGCCCACATGCTTTTCAATCCTGCCTCTCAGGCCCGCTCAGCTGCCAATAGCACCTTTTCCAACCTCAGCTCGCGCCTGACGGGAGGCAAGCTATTCTTTAGTGTGCTGCTCTACCTGCTGGGTACGGCCGTGGGCTTTGGGCTGCTAGGACTGGCCGCAGTGCGTAGTCCCTGGTCCTACCCCCTCACCTTCGGGCTGCTGCAAGGGACGCTGCTGCTGCTGGGCTGGCTCTACGCCGCGCAGTTGCCGCGCTGGCTGCCTTGGCTCGATGCCACCAGCCGCTGGCAGGCCGGGCTGGCGCTGGCAGCCACGGCGGCACTGGGCAGCGCCGCCATTTGGGGGCTGCGCTGGGTACCCTGGGCCCAAAACCACCTGCCGCCCTCCGGCTTTGTGATGGCCGTCATTCCGTTCTTGCTGCCGTATTTCTTCTGGCAGGCGTACCAGGCGTGGCAGGCCATTCCGCAGCGGCAGTACAAGCTTTGGCACTACAACCCCCTGACGCCCGGCCCCGACCTCTCGCGCATGGACCTCAATAACTTCATGGTGGTGCACTTCTGGATGACGCGCCGCTACGGCGAAGATTTGTACCACGATTTCTCTTCGAAAGCGCCCTACCAGATGCGGCTCAATGACTTGTTTGCCATCTTCCTGACCGACTACAACCGCCTCAAGCCCGAGCAGGCGCTGCAGTATGTGGATGGGCAAGGGCAGGCCTACGGGTGGTTGTTCTATGCCAAGCAGTCGTGGTGGCACCGCCGCCACTACTACGACCCCGACCGCACGTTTCAGGATAATTTTTTGCGCCAGGGCAGCATTATTGTGGCGCAGCGGGTGCCTATGCCGGCCCCGGCTGCCGCCTAAGCTACCCTGGGCTGTTCTTCTACTTAGTTTCACTTCGCTTCTGCGGCCATGCTTCCAGACCTGACGCACTACCCCGTGAATTGGG
>CALMOO010000275.1:8005-10970 GCA_937871705.1 uncultured Hymenobacter sp. | reverse complement strand
CGCGGCGGCTCCAGTCGCCTACCAGCATGTCGAGCAGGCGAGCGCGCAGGTAGGTGCGGGCCGCTACGCGGTTGGTGGGCTGGCGCAGTACCTCGTGCAGCATTGGCCCCGAGCCGGTTATCTGCTGCGCGCCGCCAAAGGCGGGGGTAGGGCGCTGGTTGTGGTCGGGCCGCTCTTCGAGCAAATACAGCGCGGGCTGAAACCGGTCTCGGAAGCTGCCCAGCGCAGCATCGGGCAGCAGGTACACCAGGCGCGGGTTGGTGTGGTAAATGCCCGCGGCCTGCGCCAGGGCCGCCGCCACGTAGGCGCCATAGGGCGGCGCGGCGCAGGTTTGGTCGCGCAGCACGGGGCTCACGAAGCGCGCCAGCCAGCCGGTATCTACACTGCGGCTCAGGTCCTTGTCTACCGAGCGCAGCACAAAGGTGCGGCCATCGGCAGAGCGTAGGCGCAGCGTGTTGGTTTGGAAGCTGCCACCGGCCTGCACGGGCTGCAGGCCCGCGGCCCCTAGCCGCAGCACGGGCACCGTGACGGGGGTAGCCCACAGCTGCCGGTAGTGCACGCCCCACAAGTGCTGCCACCACCAGCCCCGCTGGGCGTAGTGCGCCCCCGCCGCCACCCGCACCGTGGCCGAGTCGGCGCTGAATACCGGGCTCGCCAGCTTGGTAGCCTGGGCCGGAGGCTCAGCACAGCCCGACAGCAGCAAGCCCACCAGCCCCGCCCCGCCAAGCAGCCCAATCGACCAATGACGACTAACCCCACGCCCTCCCATTAATTTAGTCACTGTCAGGTATATTCTACAAATAAATTCACTAGCGGTAAGGGCGCGCACCCGGCTGGTGGCGCGCTGGCTTGCGGTGTTGCGTTATAGCGCAGGCAATACCACAACCGTTGCCTGGCTGCACTAATGGCCGACCTTATCTTTTCTGAACGAGGCTACGTTTAAAGCCAATAGCAGACACTTACGTCGGTTTAGCCCGCAATTTTGCACACGTTACGCCCTGTTAATTTTCCGTTATTATTTTGCAATTTAGCCTTGGCTGCAGGCTTAACTGCAAGCTGTGCGCGGCGTCATTTTTTTCAGGCCGATGCCCGGCTGACAACGGCGCCCGCTGGGCCTACCCCCCCCGACAGCGTGTGGGCCACGGCGGGCCGGCACTACAACCGGCACAGCAAGCTCTACCATGTGTTTCTGGGGGCTCACCACCGCGCGGTGTGGGCCGCCCCGGTGCGGGCCCCCATCCTCAACCTGCGCACGGCCGTGCCCGGTGCGGGCCCCCTTACCCCTACCAAGCTGGGGGGCGGCTTTCAAAGCACCAGCCTGACGCTGGTGGCGCCCGATACCCGGCCCTACGTGCTGCGCTCGCTCGACAAAGACCCGTCGCGTATTCTGCCTAAAATCTACCGCAAAACCTTTGTGGCCAATTTCTTGCGCGATGCTACCTCGGCGGGCAACCCCTACGGCGCCCTGGTAGTGGCACCGCTGGCCCAAGCCCTGGGCGTGCCGCATTGCACCCCGCGCCTCTTCTACGTGCCTACCGATGCGACGGAGCTTGGCTCGCCCGAAGCCAACGAGCGCCTGCGCGGCAAGCTGGTGCTGCTTGAGCAAAAGTATAGTGGGCCGCAGGTGCGCTCGCCGCAGGCACCTACTGCCCAAGACTTTGTAGATGATGAGGACATGCGCAAGCGCCTCTACGCAGACCCGCACGCCCGCCCCGATGGGCAGGCTCTGCTGCGCGCCCGCCTGCTCGATGTACTCATCGGCGATTGGGACCGCCACGCTGGCCAATGGCAGTGGGCAGAGCTACCCGACCCGGCCCATGCTGGCCGCCTGCTGTATGCGCCCGTGCCGAAGGACCGTGACCAGGCTTTTTTCCGGATTTCGGACGGGGCCGTGCCGTGGCTGATGACGCGCAAGTTTGCCGTGCGCCACTTAGTGACGTTTAAAACGCGTATTCACGATGTGCAGGCGCTCACGGGCCAGGGCCGCTTTGTAGACCAGCGCGGCCTCTGTGGGCTCACCAGCCGCGACTTCGACCAGGCGGCCTCCTTTGTGCAGCAGCACCTGCCCGATTCCACGCTGGCGCGCGCCGTGCGCCAGCTGCCCCCGGCCGTGTATGCGCTGGAGGGGCCCCGTCTGCTCCGTGACTTGCAGGCGCGGCGCCGGCAGCTGCCGCGCGTGGTGCACCAATATTACTTGCTAAAAGCGCGCCGGCCCACCGTGGCGGGCACCAACCAGGTCGACCATTTTGTGGTGCAGCGCACTCCCGACTCGACGACAGTTAGCATCTATTGCCGCAGTCTAGGAACCGATTCGCTCTACTATCGCCGCACGTTTTTGAGCCGCGAAACGCGCCGCCTTACCTTAGAAGGCCTAGGCAGCCACGACGTATTTGAGGTAATTGGCCATGGCCTACCGCTTGTTGTACACGGCGGGGAAGGGACTGATGTGGTACAATCCACCACAAAGCGCGGGCTCAAGTTTGAGCAAGAAGCCAACGGTGAACTGTCCGTAGCGGCGCCTCGCTCCAAAAAGGAGCAATTCGATAACTACGACCGGCTTACGGATGAATGAACGGGCCCGCCGCCAGCCCCTACCCCCTTGGTTCACTTTATACCTCGGCCAGCATTTCCAGCACCAGGTGCTCTACCGGCGATAGCTCGTCTTTATCGAGAGGGTCAGCGTCGTGGCGGCGCAGGTACTCCACGAGTTTGCCCGAATGAAACAACTCCGTAACCTGCGGGTGAATGTAGTATTTTGAGCACACGGTGGGCGTGTTGCCTAGGTTGGTAGCCACTTCCTTCACCGCCTTGCGCACCACTTTTTCGGGGGCCAGGTCGGGCTCCTGCGCTAGCACGGCTTCGAGCGAGCTCACCATTTTGACGGTGCCGCCCCAGGTGCGGAAGTCCTTGGCTGATAGCGCCAGGCCGGTATGGCGGTGCAGATACTCGTTGACGTGGCCCAGTT
>CALMOO010000275.1:937-7995 GCA_937871705.1 uncultured Hymenobacter sp. | reverse complement strand
GGCGCTGCCCATCGGCGGTGTAGAATTGAAACAGGTGCTGGCCCGGAATGTCCTTGCACTTGCGCACCAGTTGAGCCAGCTTACGGTCGTGCACAGTCACGTCGTGCGCTACCCCCTTCTTGCCAACGAAGGCAAAGCGCACGTCGGCCCCGTCGATTTTAACGTGCTTGTCGAGCAGCGTACTCAGGCCGTAGCTTTTATTTTTCTTGGCATACTCTTCATTCCCAATGCGAATAAACGACTGGTCCATGAGCGTAAGCACCACGGCCACCACCTTATCACGGTCAAGCTCGGGCCGGTCGAGGTCCTTTTTTAGTTGCTGCCGCAGTTCGCCCAGCTTCTGCCCAAAAGCCAGCAGCCGCGAAAACTTGGTGAGCGAGCGGGCCGCATCCCAGTCGGGGTGGTAGCGGTACTGCTTGCGGCCGGCCGAATCGACGCCCGTCACCTGAAGGTGAAAATTGGGATTTGGCGCAATCCAAACATCCGTCCAGGCCGGCGGAATCACGAAGCTCTGAATGCGGGCCAGCGTTTTTTCGTCGGCAATCTGCTGGCCCTTAGCATCCAAGTACGTGAACTCACCATTTGAGCCGGGCTCACGGTGCAGGCCGGGGCCGTGGTCGGTGGCGTAGCGTAGGCCCGCCAGCTCGGCCTGCCGGGCGGGGTCTTTGTAGAGCTCGTGCGCCGCGAGGTCGGCCACGGGCGGCAGGTGCTTTTTGCGGGTTTTGGGGCGAAGGGAAGCGTCGGTGGCCGTAGGCATGGGGGTAGGGTAGGAAGTAAGTAGCAGCGTTTACGTACTTCTGGCGCCGGGGGTAGTAAAGCACTGGTGAAAGGCGAGCGGTTGCGTTCCACTGCCCCGTGCGCCGTAGGTTTGCCGGATGGAGCAAGGCCACTGGATTTCGGACACCCTGGAGTGGACCGACACCTTTATCACGCGCACGGCGGCCCGGCTGGGCCGCTTGCGCCCCTTGCACCTCGACGTGTACCGCAGCTATGGTACGCCGCACCACTTTTACCTCAAAGGCCGCCTGCTCGCCGACCGTGGTCTTACCCCCCAAACCGAGGCCGACTCGCCCTGGCGCAACTTCCAGGCTATGTACCGGCGCTTCAACAGCCGCGAGATAGTGGGAGCCAAGGTGGTCGTGTCGTTGCCGGGGCGTACTGACTACCTGGGAGTTACCGACCGCAACGGATATTTTACTTTAAACCTCGACCCGCCTACCCTACCCGAGCCCATCGACTACCTCTGGTACCCGGTGCCGGTGCGGCTGCACAAGCTGCCCCGACGGTTTCGGGGCTTGCAAGGCACGGTGGAGGGCACGGCGCGGGTGCTTATTCCGCCGGCCACGGCCGAGTTCGGAGTAATCTCCGACCTCGACGATACGGTGATTGTGACGCGCGCCACCCACCTGCTGCGCATGCTGCGCACGGTGCTGTTTCGCAATGCGCACTCGCACGAGCCGCTGGCGGGGGTAGCGGCGTTTTACCAAGCCCTGCAGTGCGGCCTCAGCGGCCGGCCCGATAATCCATTCTTCTACGTCAGCTCCTCGCCCTGGAATTTGTACGACGTACTGGAGGATTTTTTACGGCTGCGGGGCATTCCGCTGGGGCCGCTGCTGCTGCGCGACTCCTTGCTGCGCGGTCCCGCCCTGCCTGCCGACCAAACGGCGCCTTCCTCGCTGCACCACGGCCACAAGCTGCGCGAAATCAAGCAGTTGCTCGATACTTACCCCGCCCTGCCCTTTATTCTGCTCGGCGACAGCGGCCAGCACGACGCCGACATCTATGCCGAGGTGGTGCGCCTGCATCCGGGGCGCATTCGGGTTATCTACATCCGGGATGTGGGCGTGCCGGCCCGGCTGGCCCCCGTGACCCTAGTAGCGGCCGCGCTGCAAGCCGAGTGCGGCGTCGAGTTGCTGGTGGTGCCCGATTTTCTGGCCGCCGCCACCCACGCCACGGCCCACGGCTTTATCACGGCCGAAGGACTGAGCCGCGTGGTGGCCAGCCAGCAGGGGGGGTAGGAGCTCCCTTTTCCTTGGCCGCTGCCACCGCCAGCCCGAACTTTACGGCCTACTTCTATTAATTTCTGCTGCGTTTTGGCTCAATCTTTCCTCGCTTCTCTCCCGACGTGGCGCACGGCTTTGCGCGTGAGCCTGCAAGCCCTGGCCGCGCTGTTTTTGCTTTCGGTAGCCTGGGTGCTGGTTTACCGCTGACTGCCGCCGCCCGCCACCTGGCTCATGCTCGACCGCCGGGCCCACCCGCCCGTGGGCCTGGGCTACTACGGCATCCGGCCCGACCCGCGCTACGTGGGCTACCGTTTCTGCACCCTCGATGAGGTGGCGCCCAGCGTGCCGCTGGCAGTGGTAGCTTCGGAAGACCAGCGCTTTCTGCTGCACCACGGCTTCGACTTCACTAACCTCTGGAAAGCCGCCCAGTACAACTGGCACCGGCCCGATGGCAAGCCCGTGCGTGGCGGCTCCACCATCTCGCAGCAAGTCGCCAAAAACGTATTTCTCTGGCAAGGCCGCTCTTACGTGCGCAAGGGCGCCGAAGCCTATTTCACAGTACTAATCGAGTTGCTGTGGAGCAAGCGCCGCATCATGGAAATGTACCTGAGCGTAGCCGAGATGGGTGACTGCACCTTCGGCGTGGAGGCCGCCAGCCAGCGCTACTTCCATAAATCTGCCCGCGACCTCAATGCCCCCGAGGCGGCTCTGCTGGCCGGTGTGCTGCCTAACCCGTTGCGCTTTCGGGCGGGGCAGCCCGGCCCCCAGGCGCGCGCCAAGCAGCTGCGCGTGCTCCAGAAGATGCGGGCGCTCGGCGGCGCGGCCTACGTGGCTACCTTGCTGAACGAGTAGACCGCGCCCCTACCCCCTACCAGCACCCAAGCCCTGCACTATGCTGATTTTTAAAGTAATAGCTACTGCCTGCTTAAGCATCACCTTAGGCTTGCGTAGCTACGCTGGTGCCCCAGCGCCGCCCGAGCCAGCGGCTACCCGCCGCGCCATTGCGCAGGTGCTAACCACCCAAACCGCGGCCTGGAACCGCGGTGACATTCCGGGTTTTATGGCGGGCTATTGGCATTCCGATTCGTTGGTGTTTATCGGCAAAAAAGGGCCGACCTACGGCTGGCAGCCTACCCTTGACAACTACCGCAAGAGCTACCCCGACGCTACCCAGATGGGCAAGCTCGATTTTGGCAATCTGCATATCACGGTGCTCTCGGCTGAGTCGGCGCAAGTAGTGGGCCACTGGCACCTGGCCCGCCCGGGCGTAGCTGCCGGCGACTTACAAGGCTATTTCTTGCTGGTTTTTAAGCGTGTGGCCGGGCAGTGGGTCATTGTAGCCGACCACACGAGCGCTAGTTAGAGGCAGGTAGCTTGCGTATAACATCATCTAGTGGCCATCTACTCAAAAGTTGTTTGTTCTAGTAAGTATGACAGTATAAAAATACTCGCGTTTGCATCTCTCTAATAGTAGGCAAGCCTACTATTTTGCGCTTGGTTTCGTATCTTTGTATCCTTGCTAACTTATTAATTTCTACGATTATGAAAAAGGCAAACATTCTCCCGGCGCTGCTACTACTTGGCGGCATAGGTTCGCTAGGTTATCTCACGGCCAAGCTGGCTAGACTGAGTCTGACGTTTTCTCTGCGAGGCGAGGAAGACCACCACTACTTGTAATTGGGTTGGGCGCAGTTGCCTTTTACCGCAGAAGCCCCGCCACAAGCGGGGCTTTTTACGTACGAATTGGGCAACAGTGCCGACCTTTGCCGGCCCTCTATTTTTCCACCAGCAGGCTAAGCCTTCGGGCTCACTGCTACATTCGTCTTCGTTCGTGACGCTCGACACCAACCAACAACAAGTTAGCTATATCATTGGCCGCGACTTGGCTCGCAATTTTGCCCAGCAAGGCCTGGAGCTGGATATCGATACGCTGGCTGCGGCCCTCAAGGAAGGACTGGCTGGCCAGCCCAGCCGCCTTACCCAGGAGCAAATGCAGACTGCTATGCAACAGCTGCAAGAACAGCTCGGCGGCGCCGAGGAAGACGATGATGACACCCAAGACGTTGATACTATGAACAACAACAAAGCGGAAGGCGAAGCCTTCCTGGCCGAAAACGCCAAAAAGCCCGGCATCACTACCCTGCCCAGCGGCTTACAATACGAAGTTATCACCGAAGGCAGCGGCAAGAAGCCCACGCTCCGCTCGTCGGTGACGACCCACTACCACGGCACGCTGCCCAGCGGCAAAGTCTTCGACAGCAGCTACCAGCGGGGCGAGCCGGCTACATTTCCGGTAAATGGCGTTATTGCGGGCTGGACCGAAGCCCTGCAGCTGATGCCCGAAGGCTCGAAGTGGCGCCTGTATATTCCGTCGGACCTGGCCTACGGCAAGCGTGGCGCCGGCCGCGACATCGGCCCCGACTCAGCGCTGGTGTTCGATGTTGAGTTGCTGAAAGTAAACAACTAAGTGGCCGACTCGCCTGGAACGGCGGGGGAGCCTACTCTCCCCCCGGGCCCGCCGCCCGCTACGGTAGCTGCCCCCGCCTGGGTGCGTAGCAGCACGGCAGCGGTGGTTGCTACTCCGGTTCCAGCGCCTGCCTCCACTCTTGCTGAAACTTCGCTACCGGAGGCCACTGTGCCTCCGGTAGTTGAGGTGCTCGCGCCGCCCCTACCCCCCCCTGCGCCACTGCCTACCGTGCGCAGCACCGACGGCCGCTTCGTTCTCACCGAAACTGACCTGACTGTGCTCGGGCAAACCTTCGGGCTGCGTGAGCTGGAGCGGGCTGAGGTGCAGCGGGTGCGCTGGGTGCTGTGGGTGCTGCTGGGCGGCTTGGGGCTGGCCATCGTGCTTATTGCCTTTCTGCAAAACTGGCTGCATACGCTCCCGGCGATGGCGGGCATGGCGCTTACCGCGCTGCTGCTGGCTTATGGGCAGCGGGGCACCAACCGGCTGCGGCTCTGGCGGTTGGGCCGCGCCGCTGCTCATTTTGCCCTACCCGGCGAGCCCGCTACCTGGCTCCGGCTTGTGGCTGAGTTGAACCGCCGCATTGGCCGCGCCCACGACCGGGCGGCGGCCGAAGCGGCCGCCCTGCTAGCCGCCGCTGCTGCGGAGCCTACCCCTCAACCTGCGCCCAATACCCTTCCCACCCTATTCGCGTAAGAAGTCCCCTGCTTAGCACGGGGTTTTGCTTTTATTTGCTCGGTGCTCGCCCTTAGCGCGTCCGGTGCTTTTCTCCTGACTTACCCGAACTGTATTCATATGAGTTCTAAATCTTCCCACACCGCCATATCTGGGGCCGGGCTGCTCATTGCGCTCGGCATTATCTATGGCGACATCGGCACCTCGCCGCTGTACGTGATGAAGGCCATTGTGCCCGCCCTTATCGACCCTAGATTGGTGCTGGGAGGTATATCGTGCGTTATCTGGACGCTGACGCTGCAAACGACGGTCAAGTACGTCATGCTGACGCTTAATGCGGACAACAACGGCGAGGGCGGCATTTTTTCGCTCTACGCCCTGGTGCGTCGGCGTGGGGCGTGGCTGTCGGCCGTAGCCATTATTGGGGGGGCCGCGTTGCTGGCCGATGGCGTTATTACGCCGCCCATCTCGGTGGCATCAGCCATTGAGGGCTTGCAAGCCAAGTACCCGAGCCTGCCGACCGTGCCGATTGTAATCGGCATTATTGCGGGGCTGTTTCTGCTGCAAAGCTTCGGAACGCAGATTGTGGGCAAGGCTTTCGGGCCAATTATGTTTTTGTGGTTCACCATGTTGGGGGTGCTGGGCGTTACCTGGATTGCCAAAGACCCCATCGTGCTACATGCCTTTAACCCCTACTATGCCTACGATTTGCTGGTAAACTATCCTGGCGGCTTCTGGCTGTTGGGAGCCGTGTTTTTGTGTACTACCGGGGCCGAGGCCCTGTACTCCGACCTGGGGCACTGCGGCAAGGGCAACATTCGTATCAGCTGGGCATTTGTTAAAACTACCTTGCTGCTCAATTACTTAGGCCAGGGCGCGTGGCTGCTTTCGCACCAAGGGCAGCAACTGGCAGGCCGCAATCCGTTTTATGAGTTGATGCCCGCTTGGTTTTTGCTACCCGGCATCGCGCTGGCGACGGTGGCCGCTATTATTGCTTCGCAAGCACTTATTACGGGCTCATTTACGCTGGTAGCCGAGGCCATTCGCCTCAATATGTGGCCCAAAGTGAAGCTTAACTACCCAACCGATGTGAAGGGCCAGCTTTACGTGCCGAGCATGAACCGGCTGCTGCTGCTGGGCTGCATCGGCATCGTGCTGTTCTTCCAAGAGTCGTCGCACATGGAAGCGGCGTATGGCCTGGCCATTACCCTTACCATGCTCATGACCACGCTCTTGCTAACGGTATGGCTGTGGAAGGTGAAGCGGGTAGCGGGCATCCTGGTAGGATTGTTCACGCTGGTGTACGGAATTATTGAGGGGTCATTTTTGGTAGCCAACCTCATCAAGTTTCCGCACGGCGGCTGGGTATCGCTCGCCATTGGCGCCACGCTGATGAGCGTGATGTACGTGTGGCTCAAGGCGTACTACATCAAGCGCCGCCTCACTGACTTCGTGAAGATGGAGCCCTACGTAGAGCCCCTGCGGCAACTCAGCAATGACGAGTCGGTACCTAAATATGCTACCCACCTGGTATTTCTAACGTCGGCTGAGCGAGCCAGTGAGATAGAGCAAAAAATTATTTACTCCATTTTTCAGAAGCGCCCCAAGCGGGCTGATATCTACTGGTTTATCCACGTCGATACCACCGACGAGCCGTACACGATGGAGTACAAAGTAACTGAGCTGGCCCACGACGACGTGTTTCGCATCAACTTCCGGCTGGGCTTCCGGGTGCAGCAGCGCATCAACCTATTTTTCCGCAAAGTAGTGGAGGACCTAGTGCGCAACAAGGAGGTGGATATTACCTCGCGCTACGCCTCGCTCAGCAAGCAGCACGTAGTGGGCGACTTCCGCTTCGTGGTGCTAGAGAAGTATTTATCTATCGAAAACGAGTTTCCGACTATGGAAAAGCTGGT
>CALMOO010000275.1:0-927 GCA_937871705.1 uncultured Hymenobacter sp. | reverse complement strand
CAGATTCCCGGAACCGAGATCCTGCTGACCGGCGCCTACTTCTACATCAAGCAGTTTATCTCATCGGAGCCGCAATACTTCGGACTCGATACGTCTTCGGTGAAAATCGAGAAGGTGCCGCTAGTAATTGCGCCCGTGCGCGAAGTGGCGCTAACGCGGGTAAAATAACATTAGGCTTTAGTTAAAACGGCTACGCCCGTCAGGCATCTCCTTCTGAGATACCTGACGGGCGTTTTTTGATTAACTAGTTAGGAAGACCTTGAATGCCTTTTCCCTTGTTAACTAACATTTTACGTGAGAATGGGGCTAGGGCGCTACTACTACTTTCTGGCTGCCGGCCAGTCGCTGGCCCATCGCATCGTCGGCCACCAGGTAGTACAAGCCAGGAGCCAACGTGCTAACTTCGACTTGCGCCTGGGAGCGGCAGAATTGCTGGCGCACTACCCGGCCCTGGCCATCGAGCAGCCGCAGCCTCACCTCCTGGTCAGGGCCAGCCAGCTGCACCTGGAGTAGGTCGTGCGCGGGCTGCGGCACTACTGGCAGCACCCGCGCTACGGTGGCGCCCGCCGCATCGGCGCCCACCGTGCGGATGGGCGAGTAACTACCGGGGCCAGTATGGTCGACTTGCCGCAGCCGATAGTAGACAATGCCAGCCGGGGGCTGGTCATCGGTGAAGGTGTAGTCGGTTGGCTGCGTGGCATTGCCCTTGCTTGCCACAAAGCCAATGAGTTTGAAGCCGGCACCAGGCTCGGTCTGGCGCTGCACCTCGAAGCCCAGGTTTTGCTGTTCAGAAGCCGTGCGCCAGCGCAGCCCTACCCCCCTCTCCTGGCGCTGGCCCGTGAAGCTGATTAGCACGACGGGCAGCGGCGCGGCTTTCACGAGGGGGACCTGGGCTGAAAGTGCTAGCTCTACTTCGAAGGCCGATGC
>CALMOO010000274.1:2682-7550 GCA_937871705.1 uncultured Hymenobacter sp. | reverse complement strand
GCGATGGGTGGGGGGGGGGTAGGCGCAAGCGAAAAGCCCGCTTGGGCGGCCGCCTCACCAAGGCTCACGCCGTCGGTAGCGGCTAGCTCGTCGTCGTTCAAAAACTTGCGAGCAATGCGTAAAGCCTTGTCGCGCACTACTTCTACATCGACGCCCACGGCGGCGCCTGGCGGCGCCAGCAGCACCGCCGCCCAGGCGCCCGAGTGCGAGAGCGACACGGCCGGCACCGGGCCGGCACTCACCAAAAAAGGCCGGCCGTTGAGGTCATTATGTAAGAGAGGTAGCACTTCTGCTAGAGTCGCGGCGGCGAGCATTCGTTGCACCAGCACCCGGCCGGCCAGCCACTGCGCTTGGCGCGGGCCATCGGCGCGGGCGGGCAGCAGCGGGCGGTAGGCAGGGGCATTGGCAAGCTGAGGCCACAGCTCGGCGGGCGTTTCGGTGAGGTGCCAGAGGCCCAAGTGGGCCCCGCCCGGCAGCGGGCAGATGGAATGAAGCGGCATAAACGGCGGGCGAGCGGCGAAAATAGCACCCACCCGCACCGAGCGGGCGCGAACACTGCTCCCCGGCCCCGACCTTTGGGGCCTGCTTGGCTTCGGCTGCTCGCTTCATGACTTCACCTCCTACCCCCCTGCCGCGGCCCAACGCTCGCAATATTGCCCCCCTGGCCGGGCACCGCGACGCGGTGTACGCGCTGGCGGGCCGAGCCGGGTCGGACCAGGTTTTTTCGAGCGGTGCCGATGGCCTGGTCGTGGCCTGGAATACCGCCGACCCCGCTCAGGATGGCGAGCTGCTGGCCCGCGTCGAGAACTCGGTGTATGCCCTGCGCGAGTTGCCGGGGCGCAACCTGCTGCTGCTGGGACATAATTTTCAGGGCGTGCAAGCTATTGATTTGCAAGACAAAAGCCTGGCCTACGCCACGGCCCTACCCCCCGTCGCCATCTTCGACCTGGTGTATTCCGAAACGCGCCAGCGCCTCTACTGCGCCCTGGCCGATGGCACGCTAGCCGTGCTGCGCGGCAGCGATTTTCGGCTCGAAAACCTGCTGCGCCTCAGCGATAAAAGCCTGCGCTGCCTGGCCCTGAGCGAAACGCGCCACGAGCTGGCCGTGGGCAGCTCCGACTGGCAGGTGCGGGTGCTCGATTTAGATTCGCTCGCGGTAAAAACCACGCTCACCGAAGCCACTAACTCTGTTTTTACGGTGGCGTACTCGCCCGACGAGCAGTACCTGCTGGCCGCTGGCCGCGATGCGCACCTGCGCCGCTACCACGCTACCGATGGCTATCCCTTGGATAATGAGGTAGTGGCCCACATGTACGCTATCAACCACTTGGCTTTCAGTCCCGACGGCCGTTTCCTGGCCTCTTGCTCGCTTGACAAAAGCATTAAGCTCTGGGATGCTGCGGGCCTGGCGCTGCTGCGGGTGCTTGACCGGGCCCGCGCGGCCGGCCACGGCACGTCCGTCAACAAGCTGGTTTGGCCGGGCAGCCAGCAGCGGCTAGTTTCGTGTAGCGATGACCGCAGCCTAGCGGTGTGGCAGGTTTACTAACCTTTAGCTACTGGCTGCTAGTTGTTAGCTTTTCAGTCGAAGTATTCAAGTCAAGTTATTTAAAAATCATAAGAATCAATGGCTGCTAGCTAAAAAGCAGACAGCCAGCAGCCAGTAGCTAACAGCCTATTAAAATGAAGATTACCGCCCTCGATATTCGGCAGAAGACGTTTGAGAAAGCCTTTCGGGGCGTGGACAAGGACGAAGTGCAGGCTTTCCTGAACATGGTGTCGCAGCAGTGGGAGCGGATGGGCGATGAGAACCGCGAGCTGCGTCTTAAGCTCGACCACGCGCAGCAGGACGTGCAAAAAATGCGCGAGGTAGAAAGCTCGCTCTACCGCACCCTCAAAACGGCCGAAGACACCGGCAATGCCATTACCGAGCAAGCCCAGCGCGACGCCGACCTGCGCCGCCGCGAGGCCCAGCTGCAAGCCGAAAACACCCTGAACGAGGCCCGGCAGCGCGCCCGCACTATCGTGGATGAGGCCTACCAAACGGCCGAAAAAACGGTGGCCGACATGCAGAAGGAAGTAGCCGGCCTGGGCCAGGAATGTCAGCGCCTTGAGCAGCAGCTTGATGCCTTGGTGCGCGACCTGCACCACCTCGCTTCCGACGCGCTAGAGAAAGTGGAGCGCGCCCGCGTGCGGCCCAAAAATGGTCCATCGGCCATCCTTTCGCGGGCGGCCAGCGTACAGGTAAAGCGGCCCGCCGAACCGGCCGCGCCCGAACCTACGCCCGCCCCCGCCATGAACACGAACCTACCTGCTTTCTCGCCTTCGGCTGCCGCGGTGGCCGCCGCGCCCGCTGCTACCACCAGCGCCGGCTCCGCTACCAGCTTTGAGCAGGCTGCCCGCCCCGAGGGGGGTAGGGAGCCGCAGGGCTACAACCCCAAACCCGGCCAGCAGCCCGACCCCGGCCAGGCGCCTAGCCCCGACATTGAGCGGCCGTACGCCCCGGCCGAAAACCCTGGCATTGCGCCTCCACCGCGCATCGACCAGCCCGGTCCCGAGCAAGTGCCCAACTCGCCCTCGCCCTACATCGAGCCTACGCGCCCAGAGTTTCAGCCCATTGGCCCCGGCACTCCCGAAATTCAGCAGCCCGAGCCCTCGACGCACCCCGGCATGGAAAAAGCCGTGGCCGAGCCAGTAGGGGAGAAGTCGTTTTTTGACGAGATATAAGACGCTGCTAGCGCGTTTTACAAGCATTAAAAAAGGCGTTGGTAAGTATTACCAACGCCTTTTTGCATTTTGGATTACTAACTACAGCAACGACTTTATCCAGCCGCCATCCACCGCGATAGAGCTGCCGGTGATGTAGCTGGCTTGCGCTGAGCACAAGAACGCCGCCAAGGCCGCAAACTCGGCGGGTTCGCCGAGGCGGCGCATCGGAATTTCGGCGGTCCAGCGGGCGGTAGCTTCCTCGGGTGTGATGCCTTCCTTGGTGGCGGTGGCCTGGGCCAGGTGTTCGACGCGCTCGGTGCGGGTGTAGCCGGGCAGGATGTTATTGACCGTGATACCCGTAGCTGCTACTTCGGTGGCCAGCGTGCGGGCAAAGCCCGTGACAGCGGCGCGCAGGCTATTCGACAGCATGAGGCCCGCCACCGGCTGCTTGGCCGCGATGGAAGTAATGTTGAGAATGCGGCCCCAGCCGCGCTCTTTCATGCCGGGCAGTACGGCGCGGGTTAGCTCCACCACACTGGTTAGCAGCAGCTTGGTGGCCTGGTCCCAGGCTTCGGAGCTGTGCTGCTCAAATACGCCCGCGGGCGGCCCGCCCGCATTTGTGACCAGAATATCGACCCGGCCGAAGCGTTTGAGCGCGGCTTCGGTTACGCTGGCTACGCCTGCGGGGGTAGCGAGGTCGGCGGCTACGCCGAGCACGGGCACGCCGGTAGCGGCTTCGATGGCCGCGCAGGTGGCTTGCAACGCGTCGTTGCCGCGGGCGCAGAGTACCAGCGAGGCGCCTTCGGCGGCTAGCGCTTCGGCCACGGCGCGGCCCAGGCCCTTGCTGGCGGCGGCCACCAGCGCCACTTTTCCTTTTATTCCGAGGTCCATAGCTTATTTCTGGCGGAGGTAAGCGTCGCTGCCATCGAGCCAATCCTGGCGCGGTGGGCTGAAAACATCAACATCTAAAGTGTCTTCGAGCGCCTCAGCCGCGTGCGGCACATTGGAGGGAATGCAGAGCACTTCGCCGGCCCGCACGATAACTTCTTTGCCCTCGCCTTCACCGATTTGAAAGCGCAACGCACCTTCTAGGATGTAGGTAATTTGCTCATTAATATGCTGATGCCGCGGCACGATGGCGCCTTTTTTGAGGTAGACGTGGGCCAGCATCATGTCTTGGCCCGTGATGAGGCGCCGGCCAATGGTATCGGAAAGCTGGTCGACGGGCATGTCGTCCCAGCGGTGCAGGGTGGGTTGGGGGGTAGATTCCATAAAAGCGGGTGATTTGGAGGCGCCAAGTTAGGCGCACGGCTGGCAACGCGACGGCCGCAGGGTCGGTACCCAGCTTTTGCCCTGCACCTTTGCCGCGATACGGCGGCCTGCGCAGCTCGCCCTACCCCCCACCTTGACATTAACCTCCCCGACGCTATGGGCCAGATTGCACTCGAAGGACTGGAGTTTTTCGCCTTCCACGGCTACTACGATGAAGAGCAGAAAATCGGCAACAAGTACGGCGTAGACCTGCGCCTGACCACCGACCTGCACGCGGCCGGGGCGTCCGACAAGCTCGCCGAAACCGTGAATTACGAAGTGCTCTACCGTTTGGTATTGGCCGAAATGCAGCTACCGGCGCGCTTGCTGGAGCACTTGGCGCACCGCATTCTTGACCGTATCCTGACCGAGTTTCCGCAGGTGCGGCGGGTGCGGGTCAGCGTGTCGAAGTTCAACCCGCCGCTGGGCGGCATCTGCCACCGGGCCCGCGTGACGCTGAGCCGCCAGCGGCAACCGGCGGCTCAGTAGGCGGCTGATTATTTCAGCGCGTTGGCGGCCACGAAAGCGCCAATCTGCGTGCCCATGGCTTGGCCCTGCACTGTGGATGTGCGAAAGTGGTAGCCAGCGTACATCCGCGAGATAGAATTTTCGTCGGCGGCCTGCCCAAGGCTGGTGTAGCTGCGGGTTTGGCCGGCGTTGTTGGTGATGGAAAACGCCACGGCATCGGTGCCAAAGAAGCTTTTTAGCACGGCGGCAGCTGCCCCGCCCGCCGTGCCGTGGCCCGAGGGGTAGTCGGCATCGGGTGGGTTGGGGAAGGCCAGGGGCAGCCAGGCCGCATCGGCGGCGGTGGCGGGGTTATTATCGCTGGTGGCCAGGCGGATGGCCGTAAT
>CALMOO010000274.1:0-2672 GCA_937871705.1 uncultured Hymenobacter sp. | reverse complement strand
GGCCGCCAGCGCTTGTAGTAATATTTGGCGTCGCACATGGCCACATACGAGTCAGTTTCGGCCATTTGGAGCATGGCCAGCAGCCGCACGGTGGCGTAGGCATCGGCGGGCTTGGTGGCCAAAGCGGCGCGAGTCACCCTAAACCAAGCCAAGGGCGAGTTGTCGAGCCAGAAAAGCGCAGTGGCGGCCTGCTCGGGCGTGCGGGTGGCGCTGGTGGCCCCACCCAAGGCTTTCACCTCGTTAAAATCGGCCGTGTAGGTGTCCGATGTCAGCGCCGGTGGGGGGGTAGGCCGGAACTGAGCCGCCGACGTCAGCACGAAGGGCTGCACGTCCTTCCACCCCGCCAGGGCGTAGTAGCCGTTGAACGGCGGGCCATCGAAGGGCGGCGTGTACTGGTAGTCGCCGGGGTTGCTGCCAATCGGAAAAGCCGTTTGGGCGGCGTCCGACCCGTCGCTTGCGCGCTTAGCCAGCACGGCTTTGGCCGCGGCCTGGCCCAGCGCAATGCCGTGCGCCTTGGCCGTGCCGTCGCCGATTTTGGCCAGCATGGCGTTATACAGCGAGTCGGTGTAGGCTTTCTCGTCGGGCTGCAGCGCCAGCAGCGCATCGTGGGCCGCGGCGTACACCGCCGCATCGGGCGCGGCATCTGGTACCAAAGCGCCTTGTAAGGCATAAGGCGCGTTGTGTTGCTGAATATTATTAAGCGCGTCGTACATGGCCAGGTTGACGAGGGCATAGGTGCGCGCTTCGATGTGGGGCAGCACAAAAAAGCCGGTAGCGGGGTTCGTGAGGCGCGTCACGGCCACGGTGGCAGCCTGGTTCCAGGCCAGCACGGCATCGGGAGCCACCACCGCAACGGGTGGTTCGGTCGCGTCTTTCCGGCAGGCGGTGGTCAGCAAGATGCCCACAGCCAACGGCACGATTAAAGGAAAGAAAAGCAAGTTTTTCATAAAAATTAATTGCTATAAGTGCTCACTTACAAAGGATTTGCTCCACCAGGGCGACTAGTGGGGGTAGCGAAGAGCCGCACGGCAGCCCAAACTCAGCGCCTTCCGGGTCAGCGTTCCGCCTGGCCGGGGCGGGCGACGCTGAGCAGGTGCGCGCCGGCCAGCGTTTGGTCACCGCTCACTTCTGCCAGGCGCTGCGCGGTGGTGCGCAGCTGCACGTCGAAGCGGTGCGTTGCGCGGCCGATTTCCACCATAAAAGCATAGCGGCCGTCGGGTAGGCCGCTCAGGTTGAAGAGCCCGCCTAAACTGATGCCTGCGCTGCGCTGCTCGTACAGGACCCGGCCGTTTTCACCGACCATCTGGACGCGGCCGGGCTGGGCGGCGGGGTTGCAGCCCCAGACCCGGTAGGTGAGGTCGTGCGTTTTATACATTCCGGCCAGGCCGGGGGCTTCCTGGGTGTGGGCGGCGCCGGCCCCCAAAACGCTCAGTAGCGCGCTCAGCAGCACGGCGCGCCACTGGCCCCAGCGAGCGGCAGCGGGGAAAGAAAAATTGTTGGTCAACAAGGAGGTTTTCATGGCAGGAAACGATTAGAACAGAAGAAAAAAAGGGAAGTGGCGAAGGAAAACGTGGCAAATGCGGCGGGTTGGGGTGGGCAATTCAGCGCACAGCGTACACGCGCTGCACGCGGCGGCGCTGGTCGAGCTGCTGGGCTAGGTGCGCGGCAACCTGGTCGCCGCTGGCGGGGTCGTGCAGCACCTGCTGCAAGGCCAGCGTGAGCTGGCGCATAGTTTTCTGGCGGTGGGCCGAGCCTTTGCCCAGGTTGAGGCACAAGCAGGGCAGGCGCTGCTCCGCCACGAGCTGGTCCTGGCCGTTGTAAAAGCGCACAATGGTGTAGTCATGGGTAGTGAGGTTGGTTTCCAGATTCCAGTAGCCCGGCAGGTCGGCGGTCTGGGTTTGGGCACAAGCCCAGCGCGGGGTAAAGAGCAAGAGCCCGAAGGCAAGGCAGAGGCATGGCAGCTTTTTCATGAGTTGAGGGGGGGTAGGGAGTGAGGGTTTTTGAGTGTAGCCAACCGGCTGAAAATGTGGTCGTTTGACAGTTGCAAAGGAAGATTCCTCCCTACCAGAGGGCATTTGCCAGGGTTGCAAAAGCGTGTGCCCACGGAGCGGCGGCGTTTGCGGGTGTTGCAAATGCATTTGGGGAGGTTACACGGCTTTTATTTTCCACTTTTCAGAGCGGTTTGGCGGCTTTTAGCAGCCAGGGCAAACACTAGCTAAAAGAGCTATATAGAAATTCATTGAATAGCCTTCTGCCCGGTGTAACTTGGATAATTCGGAGCCCCGTTGCCTCGCTCTTCCACCCATCCCTGGCCTCGACCGGGCCGCCGCTAATGAAAATCATTTGCCTGCTTGCGCTGCTCAGCTGCTGCCTATGGGGCGGGCTGGTAGCCGGCGACACGGTTTCGCCCGACACCCTGTTGCGCCTGACAGCGGCGCAAGTGAACTCCGCCGCCATGCAGCGCCTGGACAACACCGGGCGCTGGCGCTACCGGCCAGGCCGGCCGCCGGGCTGGGCCAGTCCGGCCACCAACGACCGCAGTTGGGCCCTGGCCGAGCCCGATTTTTTAGTAGGCCAGGAACCGCCCGGCTGGCCGGGCACCGGCTGCTTCCGGCTGCGCTTCACCCTCGACTCGGCCCTGCTAGCCGAGCCGCTGGGCCTGACCATTAAGA
>CALMOO010000273.1:1888-4426 GCA_937871705.1 uncultured Hymenobacter sp. | reverse complement strand
ACGCCCGCCAGTTCGCAGCCCAAGTAAGGCGACACTTTGTGGCGGTGGTGCAGCAGCTGCTCGGTCACGGTGAAGGTTGCGTCGGGGGCCAGCACTAGCAAATCAGCATCGTAGCCCTTAATAATCTGGCCTTTGCGGTGGCTTTGGCCGATGAGCTTGGCCGGGTTGGTGCTGAGCCAGCGCGCCAAATCGGAGAGGGTAGCGCCGCGCTGGCGGGCCGCTGTCCAGAGCACGGGCAGCGCCAGCTGCAGCGACGCAATGCCGCCCCAGGCCGTGGCAAAATCGCCGCTGGCGAGCTGTTTGAGGTCGGGCGGGGCGGGCGAGTGGTCGGTAGCCACAAAGTCGATAAGGCCGCTTTGCAGCGCCTGCCACAGTTGCTCATTGTTGACTCGCTCCCGAATGGGCGGCGCGCACTTAAACTGCGTTTGACCGTCCTGAATGTCTTCGGCGTTGAAAAACAGATAATGCTGACCCGTTTCGACCGTGATGGGCAGCCCCTGGGCCTTGGCCTCGGCAAGGGGGGGTAGGGAATTGGCCGACGATAAATGCACGATGTGCACCGGGCCGCCGAACTCGGCGCACAGCTCAATCATCAGCCTGATGGCCTCATCTTCCCAGCTTTTGGGCCGCGAAGCCAGGTAGTTGGCGTAGGCGCGGGTGTCGCCCTGCTTCCAGTCGTCGTTGTCTTCGGATAGCTCGCAGTGCACCAGCAGCGGCATCACCTGCCGCAAGTCGGCCTTGGTGGCGTTCGGAAAGTCAGCTATGCCCGAGTGCGTCAGAAAAGCTTTGAACCCCAACACGCCGGCCGCAATCAGCGGCTCCACTTCCGCCGCATTGCCCGGCACAATGCCGCCCCAAAAGCCCACATTGGTATGCAGCTGGCCCTGGGTAGCGGCTTGTTTAATGCGCAGGTTGGCTACCGAAGTCGTGACCGGCGCAGAGTTCAACGGCATGTCAACCAGCGTGGTAAGGCCGCCCGCCAGCGCGGCGCGGGTGCCGGTGTCGAAGCCCTCCCACTCGGTGCGGCCCGGCTCGTTGAGATGCACATGCGGGTCGATGACGCCGGGCAGAATGGCCGCGTCGCCTAGGTCGAGCACGGGCATATTCACGGCCGCATCGGGGGGTAGGACGTCGGCAATGCGGCCATCGCGCAGCACCAACAAGGCCGGCCGTTGGTCGGCGGGCGTGACGACGGCGGTACTTTTTAAGGCTAAATCAGGCATACGGTGGCGACTGGCGACTATCTTGCCGCTCCCATTTTCGCCCCGAAAGCTACGCGTCAGTGATTCATACCGGGCGCTCAACAGCCTACTAGTCACTCAAGACGGGCCACCTCTATGAACCCAGCTCAGCAGACTATCAAAGCGCTTTTAGAAGCAATAGTGGCCAAACAGCCGGAGTATTATTCCATTCGGCCCGCCAGCACGTTGGCCCTTGCTACATTTGAGCTTCGTGCTAGTAATCAAGGTGTACCCCCGGAAGTATTGCAGCAGCTACTGGATTTGTACCAGGTCGCTAACGCCTTTTCTTATGAAGATTGCCTGGGATTTTTCTCGTGCGAAGACGAGCTGATTTTTGAGTGGTGGCCGCGTAAAGAGCTGTGGCTGAGCTTAAGTCATTGCGATGTAATTCGCTGGTCAGCCGGTAAGTTCTGCGTGGGTGATGCCAGCAATGTAAGTTATTCTTCAACTGACGAGTACGAAACGCTTATCGACTTGCTGATAGGCTGCAGTAAGTACATCAAGGAAATGGAAGCTGCCGAGCCTGACGACGACATTTTTTAGTGCTACTTTCTTAACAATAACGTTACTTGATTTGCTCGAAAATGCCCATTAAACTTGGTACCAACGCCTACGGCAAAAACGCCGTCAACCTTTCGCGCGTTATTCGCCACGCCGGCCACCATGAGTTTCGGCAGGTGTCGGTGAGCGTGCAGCTGACGGGCGATTTTGAAAGCGCTCACACGCTGGGCGACAATTCGTTAATCCTACCCACCGATACGCAGAAGAACACCGTGTACGCGCTGGCCAAGGAGCATTTTACGGGCACCATCGAAGCCTTTGGGCTGGTGCTGGCGCGGCATTTCGTGGCCCGCAACCCGCAGGTGAGCCAGGCGCGCATCGAGCTGGTCGAGCATCTCTGGCAGCGTATGAGCTTCGAGGGCCAGGAGCATCCGCACGCTTTCGTGGGCGGCGGCTCCGAAAAGCGGCGCGCCGTCATTCACCTGAGCGCCGATGGCACCACCGTGGTGCACGCCGGCCTGAAGGGCCTGCTGCTGCTCAAAACCGCCGATTCGGGTTTCGTCGGCTATCCTAAAGACGAGTACACCGTGCTGCCCGAAACCACCGACCGCATCCTGGCTACCGAGTGCGAAGCCGAGTGGGAGTACACCTCAATTGACCTCGATTTTGAGTTGTTCTACCAGAAGATTCGCCTTAGCCTGCTGCGCACCTTCTCGGCGCACAAGAGCCTCTCGGTGCAGCACACGCTCTATGCCATCGGCTAGAAAATCCTGGAGGAAAATGACGAGGTGAAGGA
>CALMOO010000273.1:0-1878 GCA_937871705.1 uncultured Hymenobacter sp. | reverse complement strand
AAATTAGCCTCATCATGCCCAACAAACACCACATTCCCTTCAACTTGGAGCCTTTCGGCCAAGCCAATACGAATGAAGTATTTGTGGCAACCGATGCGCCGTTTGGGTACATCACCGGCACTGTGGTGCGGGGGTAGGGCTCAGTGCTTTACAAATAGCTTGTTACCTCAGCCATCTGTCATGCTGAGCTTGCGAAGCATCTTCTCACGTGTGCGCTATCAGAATCAATGATTCAACAACGAATGTTCAAACGTGATAAGATGCTTCGCAAGCTCAGCATGACAGACAGTTTTAAGACCATTTAACTAATGCCTGCTACCCCCCGTGACTTGCCTGTGTGGGCGCTAGCTGCCCGCGCGCTGCGCGCCGCCCAGCCGGCCGCCCTGCTGTGCGTAGTCCAGAGCGAGGGTAGCAGCCCGGGCCGACAAGGCTTTAAAATGGCCGTGACCGACGACGACGTGGCCGGCTCTATCGGCGGCGGCATCATGGAGCACAAGTGGGTAGAGCTAGCCCGCGAGCGCCTGCGCGCAAGCGACCCTACCCCCCTGCTGCGCCCCCAGGTTCATCGGCGCGAGGCGCCCGCCGACCGCTCCGGCATGATGTGCGCCGGCGAGCAAGAAGTACTGCTGTGGCCCTTGCAGCCGGCCGATTTGCCGGTGGTAGCAGCCGTCGAAGAGAAGCTCCAAAACCTGGATGGCGGGGCCTGGGAAGTGAGCGCTGCCAGTGGCCTCCGGCTGGCTGCTCAGGCGTCGGCCGGCTTTTACAACTACCAGCCCGGCGCCGCCTGGCACTACCGCGAGCAGCTGGGTTTTCGCGACCAGCTGACTATCGTGGGCGGCGGGCACGTCAGTCTGGCCTTGTCGCAGCTAGCTAGTAATCTGGGGTTTGAAATAACGGTGCTCGATGACCGGCCCGACCTGCCTACCCTGGCTGCCAACCACTTTGCCCACCACCGCTACCAAGTGAGCAGCTTCGAAAATCTGGCCACTACTGTGCCAGCCGGCCCTCACCGCTACGTAGTGGTCATGACCGTCGGCTACCGCACCGATGCCGTGGCCCTACGCCACTTGCTGGGCAGCCACTACGCTTACCTCGGCGTGATGGGCAGCGCCACCAAAGTAGCCGAGCTGCGCCGCGTGCTGCTCGAAGAAGGCTTCTCGGCCGAAGCGATAAGCCAGCTGCGTGGCCCGATTGGCGTGCCCATTCATAGCCGCACGCCCGAGGAAATCGCCGTGAGCGTAGCCGCAGAGCTGATTGCGGTGCGGAATGCTCGGCAATAATTAAGAACGTCATGCTGAGCCCGCGAAGCATCTCGCGTGGGGTAGTAATCTTAAAAGCAAGGGATTACTGCTGCATGCGAGATGCTTCGCGGGCTCAGCATGAGCTAAGGCTTCTGACCCTGCTACACAAATAATCAAATCCCCACCAGCCGCCGCGCCGCCCGGATGATGGCCAGCTCCGCCTGCCCGGCTGGTTTCTGAGCGGCGTCAAGCTGGGTTTTAGCGGTGGATTGCCAGGCTGGCAGCACGGGCTCGCCGCTGGCGAGCTGTGTCAGGCGCTGCTGCAGCAGCTCAGCTACTTGGCTTAGCTGCGTAGCCAGCGGGGCATACTCGGCCAGGGCGGGCGCTACTACGAAAAGCGGTGTTAGGCCCTGGCTAACTTGCTGCCACTGCGCCACTTGTTTTTGCAGGTGGGCCAACTGGCGGCGGCTCGTGGGCGTGAGCGGCACCGGCGCCACCGTGGGTACCAGGCTGGCGAGCACCGGCTGGCCGGCCACCAGGCTATCGACCGTAGCCCCGAAGCGACGGGCCACGTCCGATTCGGCTGGGGCGGCATCCACCAGGCGGGTCAGCGGCGTTTCGGTGGTGTATTTAAAGC
>CALMOO010000272.1:5715-10083 GCA_937871705.1 uncultured Hymenobacter sp. | reverse complement strand
GCAGCCTTGCTCGTAGGCGCCGCTGCTGAAACTGGCGTTTGGCGCTGAAACCAAAAGATGCCGAAAGCCAGCAGTGCCAGCAAGGCTACGCCGAGCAGAATCGGCCCCCGGCGTGAGGTAGGGGCCGCCTCGTAGCTGCTGTTGGCCAGGGCCACATCGCGCCGGTGCTGTAGCTCGCGCTGGGCTGCGGCTACCAAGCCGGGTGAATGCGCTGCGGGCTGCTGCGTAATAAGCAGCAGCTCAGCTTCAGTTTTAGTAGATAAGGTATCGGCGAAATCGGCCATAAAGAGGGGGTAGGAGGCAATCTGATAATTAGACCAGCCAAATTGGCGACAAATCCTGGATAATGCTGCGGCTGCCCGGTGCCAACCAGCCGCGCTGCCGTGCGTACACCTTAGTACGTTCACTTTTTTCGTCTTTTTGCCATGTCTACCACCCGCTCCGAGCAAGACCAGGCTACCCAGCCCGTTCAGTCTGACGATTATCAGCCCGCCGGCCGCCAAGAAGCGCCCACCAACCCCGATGCGCTCTACGGCAACAACGCCGATGACAACTCGGGCAGCGGCGGCAACGCCCGTCCTTCTACCACCGCCAGCGTGCCCGCCAACAACGAGGATGGCACCGTTGAAAACGCCGACCAGCACCAAGGCAGCGTCGAAGGCGCCGGCGCCAGCGGCGGGCCGGGCAGTAGCGGCACCAGCATCGGCCAGGTAACGCTGTAAGGCAATTGGTGACTGAGTAAGCTAGTAAAACTATTGTTAATCAATAATTTATCTGCTCATTCACCTATCCACTCACTCATCTATTTAGCTCATGGTAACTCCCAATCCTGCGCCCGATTCCGGCCGACCTTCCGAAATCGAAGAAGATAAAAACGCCAGCACTGCCGGCACCATTGCCAGCCAGAATGCCGACGGCGACCAGTACGCCAGCGGCAACCCCGAAACCGTGACCCAGTCCGACTTGGCCAGCAGCGACGGCGCCGGCGTGCGCGGCGACTACGGCGATGCCGAGCAAACCACTGGCCTTGAAGGCGGCAAGCAGTCGCCCGCCGATGAAGCCCCCGACCAAGCCGGCCAGCAAACCGATACTGAGCTAACCGGCTCGTAAGCAGCTAGTAGCGATACACCGTGCAAAGCGCCCCTGCAGCCTTAGTTGCGGGGGCGCTTTGCGCAAGGGGGGTAGGAGGAAGGCCCAAGACCCAGCCCGGGCCCCCATAGTCGGCGTAACTTGCAGGCTGACTTTTTGCTGCCTGCCTGCCCTAGATGCGTTCTTTGTCCTTGTTGTACTGCCTCTTACTAGTTCTTTTTTCCTTAAGCTCTCCGGCTACCAGCCGGGCGCAGGCCCTGCCGCCCAGCCCCCGGGTTACCAGTCCGGCCGTGCTGCTCGAAGCCGCCGACCATCCCGTGCCGCCTAAGCGCGAGCTGCGGGCCTTCTGGATTGCCACTGTGGCCAACATCGACTGGCCTACCCAGCGCGGCGAATCGCCCGAGGTGTACCGCCGCGAGTACCGCCGCCTGCTCGAAGCTGGCCAGCGCGCCGGCCTCAACGCGGTGTTTGTACAAATCAGGCCCGTGTCGGACGCCTTTTATAAGTCTGCTTTAGAGCCCTGGAGCAAGTACCTGACTGGCCGCCAGGGCCGGGCGCCTGCCGAAAACGACGACCCGCTGCCCTTCCTCATCTCGGAAGCCCACCGCCACGGTATGGAATTCCACGCCTGGTTTAATCCCTACCGCGCCACCATGGACTCGGTGACGCGCACGCTGGCCCCTACCCACCCGCTCAAGCAGCACCCCGAGTGGTTTATTAAATACGCTAGCCAATACCTCTACAACCCTGGCCTGCCGGCAGTGCGTGACCACATCAAGCGCGTGATTATGGATGTGGTGCGGCGCTATGATATTGATGGCGTGCACTTTGATGATTACTTCTATCCCTACCCCGAGCCCGGCCAGGTATTTCACGACGAGCTGGCTTTTCGCGCGCAAAACCCCGACAGCCTGAAGCTGGCCGACTGGCGGCGCCAGAACGTGAATACGCTCATTCACGACCTGCACGACAGCATCCAGACCGCCAAGCGCTGGGTAAAATTTGGCATTTCGCCCTTTGGCGTCTGGATGAACAAGTCGGCTGACCCCAATGGCTCCGATACCCGCGCCGGCCAGCCCAGCTACTCCAACCTCTACGCCGACTCGCGCCTCTGGCTTCAGCAGGGCTGGATTGACTACGTGGTGCCGCAGCTCTACTGGAGTACTAAATTTCGGCTTGTGCCCTACGCCACCCTGCTCGAATGGTGGACGCGCAACCGCTATGGCCGCCACCTCTACATTGGCCACGGCACCTACCGCATGCTCGAAAGCACGCGCTCTGACACCGCTTGGCGCAACCCACGCGAGCTGCCCAACCAGGTGCGCCTCAACCGCAGCTACCCCGACGATGTGCAGGGTAGCGTGTTTTTCTCGGCTCGCTCGGTGGCTACCAACCCGCTACACACCACCGACTCGCTGCGCTACGACCTCTACCGCGCGCCGGCGTTGGTGCCCACCATGCCCTGGCTCGATAGCCTGGCCCCGCGCCCGGTGCGCGAGATGGTGCTTAACCGTACGGGCCACGTCGCTACCCTCACTTGGGCGCCTGACCCCGTGCCCGCTTCCGACGGCGACCTGGCTGCCTACTACGTGCTCTACCGCTTCCAGCGCGGTCAGGTAATGACCCCCGACGACCCACGCCACATCCTGGCCGTGATTCGCCCCACCGGTCTCGGCCAGCCTGCCACTTTTGCCGACACCACCGCTCGGCCCGGCACGGCCTACGCTTATTTCCTTACCGCTGCCGACCGCCTGCACAACGAAAGCCCGCCCATTCGGGTCTTCTCTGAAGGCAAGCTGCCCGTGGAGGTGCTGGCCGCCGCCCCGCCCAATATGCCCGCCAAAGACCACCGCCCGGTGCCCAAGCCGCCGGTAGTGGCTGTGGCGCCGCGCGCCGTTTCGCCGGTAGCCGCTGAGCAGGCCCGCGCCGAAGCTGCCAGGGCAAAATCCAAAGCCAGAGAGCCGGAGAAGCCGCGCCGTCGCCGCGGCTTCTTTGCCCGGTTGTTTGGGCGGGGGTAGGGCTTGAGTAGCCGGCTAATTTTCCTGCTGGTAGCTGCTGAATGGCCGGCCGGGGTATTTTGCGAATTATTTACTCGCCCTACCCCCCATGTCCACTCCATCGCCCGCGCCTGCTAGCCGCCTTCTCAGCCTCGATGTGTTTCGGGGCCTCACCGTCATGGGCATGACGGTAGTGAACAATCCCGGCGACTGGGGCCACATCTACCCCCCGCTAGAGCACGCCGAGTGGAATGGCTGTACGCCCACTGACCTCGTTTTTCCCTTCTTTCTGTTCATTGTGGGCGTTAGCCTGACTTATGCCTTGGCTGGCGCCAAACGCAGTGGCGCACCAGCCGGCCCGGTGCTGGCGCGGGTGGCGCGTCGGGCGGCCATGCTGTTTGCGCTGGGCGTACTTACCTCGCTCTACCCGCATTTCGATTTTTCTACGGTGCGCATTATGGGCGTGTTGCAGCGCATTGCCCTGGTGTATTTCGGGTGCAGTTGTCTTTACTTGACTACTGGCTGGCGCACGCAGGTAGCCCTGCTGCTCAGTGTGTTGGTGGGTTACGCCGTCTTGCTTCAGCTAGTGCCGGTGCCCGGCGTGGGCCCCGCCAACCTAGCGCCTACCACCAACCTTGGCGCCTGGCTCGACCGCACCCTCCTCGGCGAGCCACACCTCTGGTCGCAGTCGCGCACCTGGGACCCTGAGGGGTTGCTAGGCACCATAGCTGCGTTGGGCACCGGGCTGCTAGGCGCGCTGGCCGGGCAATGGCTGCGCTCGCCTACCCCCGCCGCCCTGTCCAAGCCGGCTGGCCTAGCGGTAGCTGGGGTTGTATTGGCCGCCTTAGGTTTAATCTGGAATATCTGGTTTCCCATTAACAAAGCGTTGTGGACCAGCTCTTACGTGCTGTTTGTGGGTGGGCTCGCCATGTTGGTACTGGCTGCGCTTTACTGGCTCTGCGACGTGCGTGGCTATCGCCGCTGGGCCACGCCAGCCATCGCATTTGGGGTTAATGCCATTGCGGTGTTCTTCTTCTCGGCCATCCTCTCGCGCACCTTTTCGCTCATCCAGTTGCGCAGTCCGCGCGGTACGTCAGTTGGCTTCAATGGCTGGCTTTACGAGTGGGGCATTGCGCCGCTGTTTGCCGACCCACGCAATGCATCACTGGCCGGGGCAGTGGTATGTTTGCTCATCTGGCTGGCGGTACTCAGCTACTTGCGTCGCCGCAATTGGGTCTGGAAAGTGTAAGGCAGATTATTTGCAATAATGTTGCATGTCAGT
>CALMOO010000272.1:0-5705 GCA_937871705.1 uncultured Hymenobacter sp. | reverse complement strand
AAATGAAAACGCAACAATGTTGCTCATGTCTCTTGTTATTGATAGCCAATGGAATACACAATAAATAGCACGTCACGCTGACGCCAGAAGGCAACTTGCGGGCTTTACTAATTCCAACGTAAGAGTTTACTGCTACCCGCGAGATGCTTCCTGGCGCCAGCACAACGTTCCGTTCAGGACGTTCTTTGATACTCAGCTAAGCGTTTACATGAAAATTCTTATCATCGGCGGCGGCAACATGGGCCTCACTTATGCCCGCAGTTTCGTGCGTGCCCACGTCACCTCGCGCCTCGATTTGCGCTTGCTGGCCCGCTCGCCCGAGCGCGTGGCCGCGCTGGCCGCCAATGAAGTAGGTACTGCCTGGGGCCGCCCCGAAGACTGCGTACCTGGCGCCAATATCATTATTTTGGCCGTAAAACCCCAGGATTCGGGAGCGCTCTTTGGCCAGTTGCAGGGGCTGGTGCAGCCACAGCAAGTTATTATAAGCATTATGGCGGGGGTGCGCATCAGCACGTTGCGTGAGGCGCTGGGCACACCCAAAATCATTCGGGCCATGCCCAACCTGCCCGCCCAGATTGGTATGGGCATGACGGCATTCACCAGCACCGATGAAGTAACCCGCGCCGAGCTGGTGCAGGTCCAGAACCTGCTCAGCACCACCGGCAAAACGGTGTACGTAGAAGAGGAAGCCGCTATCGACGCTAGCACCGCCATCTCGGGTAGCGGGCCCGCCTACGTGTACTACTGCATGGAAGCCCTGATGGCCGCCGCTGCCCAAATGGGTTTTGCCCCCGCCGAGGCCGAGCTGCTCGTGAGCCAGACCTTCCGCGGCGCCGTAGAGCTCTACAGCCAGGCCGGTCTCAGCTGCCAAGACTGGATAGCCCGCGTGGCCTCAAAAGGTGGCACTACCGAGGCTGCCCTGCACGCCTTCGAGGGCGGGGCTGTGCGCGAAGGCCTTATTGCCGGGGCTACAGCGGCCCGCAACCGTGCCGAGGAGCTGGGTAAATAAAGCCACAAAGAGGGGGGTAGGAAACAACAAACACGTAGATTATTTGCTGCTCTTCTCGTAGTACTACCTTCTATCCGGTTCGCCAGTTTCCGTCGCATTCGTTTCTCCTTGTATGAAAAAAACAGCTTTACTCGCCGGCGCCACGGGTTTAGTTGGCAGCGCCTTGCTGCCGTTGCTGCTTGCCTCCGAGCGCTACGCCAAGGTCATCGTGGTGGGCCGCCGCCCGGTAGCTACCCAGCACCCCAAGCTCACGCAGGTAGTTACGGAGTTGAGCAAGCTGGAAGGCGAACGCCTGCGCCTCATCGCCGACGACGTATACTGCTGCCTGGGCACCACGCGGCAGCAGGCGGGCTCCAAAGAAGCTTTTTTTGAAGTCGATTACCTCTATGTGATAAAGCTAGCGGCAGTGACAGCCGCCAACTTTGCGGCGGAGTTTTTAGTAGTATCAGCGCTTGGCGCCGATGCCGAATCGCGCTTTTACTACAGCCGGGTGAAGGGCGAGATGGAAGCCGCTGTGCAGCAAACCCCTTTTCGGGCCATTCATATTTTTAGACCCTCGCTGCTGCTGGGCGAGCGGGCTACCCCGCGCCTCGGCGAGCGAGTAGGAGGCTGGCTTCTAGCCTTGGCGCGGCCGCTGCTACGTGGCCGCTGGCACAAATACCGCCCCATAGCGGCAGCTACCGTAGCCCGCGCCATGCTGCAAGCGGCCGCCGAAGATGGCGGCGGCGTTCGCATCCACGACGTTATTCGGGCCTAGGCCGTGGGCAGCAGCTTATTGATATAAAAAAAACACCGCCCCGGCAGCACGGCTGTCGGGGCGGTGTTTTAAGAGCCGGTTTCAGGCACTTTGCCAACCTTACTTAGTAGCGGCGGCCATAGTAGCCCCGGCCGTAGTAGCCGCGGCCGTAGAAGCGAGGCCGCGGTGCATAATAAGCGCGAGGAGCGTAGTAATATGGCCGTGGGTAAACGGCAATCGGCGGTGCCACTACTACCGGCCCTACCGGGGGGTAGTAATAGTTTGGGCCATAATAGGGCCGTGGTGCATAATAAGGCGCTCCTACCTGAGCACTAATAACTACTTGGGCCGAGGCAGCGCGAGTGCCGAGTAAGCCTAAGCTCAAGAGCAATGCGAAAAACAAGGGTTTCAGACGCATGGTGAAAGGTGCCGAAGCCGGCTGATTAAGAATGATTAGAAAAGCTTACCGAGTAAGCAAAAAACAAAACTTGAAGCTATACGCGATGCGAAAAAGAGCGGTTTGCTCTCACGCAAGGCTACCGGCCCCGTGGGTGGCTAAAGCCACCACCGTGGCTGTAGCTACCGCGGCCATAGCCACCACCGTGATAGTACCCACGGTAAGGAGCTGGGGCAAAGCGCGGACCGGCGTAATAACGCGGGCCGTAGTAACCGTAGCCATAAGCCGGGTAGCCCACCGTGCCGCCAACATATACGCCCGGCGTGCAGCTGCTGAGCAGCAACCCAAGGCCGAAAACGCAAAACAGCGAAACCAAAGATTTAAGACGCATGACTGATGAGTGCCGAAGCACCTTGATAAGTTGACTAGATAAAAGAACAACAGTAGTTGGACCAGCATTAGGTCCCGGGGTTTAATGCCCGCCGCGAAAAAAGTAAGCGTTGGCGAGGTGCCGTTTTGCCGCTTATCAACTAATCGCTGCTACATGGGGATATAAGAAAAACTCGTGCCAAAATCACCTAAAAAGGTCAGTATATGACTGGAAATTTTGGGTCTTTTATCTCCTTAAAAATAACAATTCTGAAGTGTTGGTCTGTCAATAAGTAATCTGGATTTTTTTAGTGTAAACCTCTGAATAAAAGACTAATAATTAGGTTATTTATGCGGCAGAAAAATGAATTTTCTATCACTCTTTTTGGTTTATATAGCAAGCCCTACTTAAGTCAATTCTGCCTCATGAAAAGCCCTGCCGAATACCTCGCTCCGCACGTGTACGAAGCCCGCCGCCCGCGCCGCGAGTTGCAAGCCGTAGTTGGCTACGACGATGCCCTGCGCGCCGTAGAGCAGGCCCTGGCCGACGCCGAGAAATACAAGTACTTGCTCATGCGCGCACTGCGCCGCCACGCCGATGACCTGGCCGCTACTACCCCCTCCACTCATGTGGCCCCGGTTGCGCTTCCGGCTACTGAAACGCTGGTGCTGTCCATGTACCCCGCAGGGCTGCCGATGGCAGCTTAGTGCACGTTAAGGCGCCTAGCGTAGTGTCCACCAAAGCAAAAGAGCCGCTCGTTACACAACGAGCGGCTCTTTTGCTTTGGTGGCTAGTGCTGGGTCTAATAGAAACGGTCGGGTAGCAAGTACTCCTGCACGTAGTCGCGAATGCCATCTTCCAGCGAGGTGAAGGGTAGCTCGTAGCCGATGCTGCGCAGCTTGCGCATGTCGGCCTCAGTGAAGTACTGGTACTTGTCGCGAATGTCCTCGGGCGTGTCGCGAAAGCGGATATCAACGGGCGCATTCAGGGCGTTAAAAGTGTTCACCGTCAGGTCCATGAAGGTGCGGGCTTGGCCGGTACCCAGGTTGTAGATGCCAGACTGCGTGCGGTGGTTGAGTAGGAAAAAACAAATTTCCACCACGTCCTTGACGTATACAAAGTCGCGCATCTGGCCACCGTCCACGTAGTTAGGGTTGTGCGAGCGGAACAGGGTCATGTTGCCGTACTGCCGAATCTGGTGGAAGGCGTGAAAAATAACCGACGCCATGCGGCCCTTGTGGTATTCGTTGGGGCCGTACACATTGAAGAACTTCAGCCCGGCCCAGAAATACGGCTTTTCAGGCTGCGCCACCGCCCAGTTGTCGAAGTCGTTTTTCGACTCGCCGTAGGGGTTGAGCGGGCGCAACCGGGGTAGGAGTGCGTCGTCCTGGTCGGAGTAGCCCAGGCTGCCATCGCCGTAGGTTGCGGCCGATGAGGCGTACACCAGCGGCAGCTGGTAGCGCACGCAGGCCTGCCACATCTGCTTAGAATAGTTGAGGTTGAGCAAGTCTAGCACCGCGTAGTCCTGCTCGGTGGTGTCGGTGCGGGCGCCGAGGTGAAACACGAATTCTACCTGCTCGTGGTGCGCATCGAGCCACTGAAAAAACTCGGCACGGTCGACGTACTCGCGCAGCTTTTTGCCCCGAATATTGGGCAGCTTTTTTTCCACGGCAAAGTTATCGACCACCACAATGTCATTGAAATTGGCGGCGTTGAGGCGGGAAACTAAGCAGCTGGCAATAAAGCCCGCTGCACCGGTTACGACTATCATAAGCGAAAGAATTTGGCCCTAAAGGTAGCGCCGGCCTTTGTGCGCATCGCCACCCAGGCAGGGGGTAGGCGCAAGCCGGCGAGCACTGAGCCGCTAACTGGCCACATTAGGTAAACTGGCTGGCACGAAACTGATTGCGGCGCGGCCGGGGGGTAGGCATCGTATCTTTGCGCCCTCAAATTTCAGGCTGTTAGCTGATAGCCGTTAGCTGTTGGCTTTCTGAACGTACTGAGCCGCAGTAGATTGCAGGCTAGTAGGCGTCAGCTAGCAGCTAATCGCTACCTATGGTACACGTCAGTCGCCGCGAGCATTTCAATGCCGCTCACAAGCTTTATAATCCTGCCTGGACCCCCGCGCGCAATGCCGAGGTGTTTGGGCCCTGCGCCAACGAAAACTGGCACGGCCACAACTACGAGATGATAGTGACAGTGAAAGGCCAGCCCGACCCCGATACCGGCTTCGTTGTAGACCTCAAAGCCCTCAGCGACCTCATTCGGGTGCACATTACCGACCAAGTAGACCACAAAAACTTGAACCTCGACGTGCCCTTTCTGCAAGGCCAACTGGCCAGCACCGAAAACCTGGCCGTGGCTTTCTGGCAGATTTTGCAGCGCGAGCTGCCCGCCATCACGGTGGCCCAGCTGCACTGCGTTAAGATTTACGAAACGCCCCGCAACGCCGTCGAATATTACGGCTAGTGCCATCTGTCATGCTGAGGAACGAAGCATCTTATCACGGCGGCGTTTATCAGGAATTAGTAACCCCAGCGGCGTAGGCGTGAGAAGGTCCTTCGCAAGCTCAGGATGACATAAAAGGTGAAGTATTATCTAATAGCCGGCGAGCGCTCCGGCGACACCCACGCCGCCCACCTCCTGCGCGAGCTAAAGGTGCAGGACGCTGCCGCTGATTTCCGCTACTGGGGCGGCGACCTGATGCAGGCGCAGGGCGGCCACCTGGGGCGCCACTACCGCGAACTGGCCGTGATGGGCTTTTGGGAGACGGCGACCAGCCTGCTCAAGTTTCGGCGCTACCTACGCGAGTGCCAGGCCGATATTTTGGCCTACCAGCCCGATGTGCTGATTCTAGTGGATTATGGCGGGTTTAACCTGCGCATGGCAGCTTGGGCTAAAACGCATGGCATCAAGGTGTTCTACTACATATCGCCGAAGATATGGGCCTGGAACCAGAGTAGGGTCGAGAAGATAAAGGCATTGGTCGACCGCATGTTCGTCATCCTGCCTTTTGAGTCGGAGTTCTACCAACGCTTTGAGTATAAGGTAGATTATATCGGCAACCCCACCGCCGATGAGGTAGCCGACTTCGTGCCCGACCCGAAGTTTATGCAGCAGCACGGCCTCGACCCCGAGAAGCCCATTGTGGCGGTGCTGCCCGGCTCGCGCAAGCAGGAAATCGAGGAGATGC
>CALMOO010000271.1 GCA_937871705.1 uncultured Hymenobacter sp. | reverse complement strand
CCACGGGCCTGCGCAACGTGGTGGGCCTCGATTGGAACCCGCAAGACAACCAGCTTTTTGTGATGCAGCACGGCCGTGACCAACTGCACGACAATTGGCCCGAACTGTACGGCGACAAAGAGTCGGCGCTGCTACCTGCCGAGTGCATGTATGCTCTCAAGAAAGGCGACAACGCCGGCTGGCCCTACCTGTACTACGACCAGCAGCAGCATAAGAAAATCCTGGGCCCCGAGTACGGCGGCGATGGCAAGAAAGAAGCCACCGGCAACTACATCGACCCCGCCGCCGCCTACCCCGGCCACATGGCCCCCGATGGCTTATTGTTCTACACTGGCACCATGTTCCCGGCCAAGTATCGCAACGGTGCCTTCATCGCCTTCCACGGCTCCTGGAACCGCGCGCCCGAGCCGCAGGCTGGCTATTTTGTGGTTTTTCAGCCCTTTAAAGACGGCAAGCCATCCGGCCAGTGGGAAGTATTTGCCGATAACTTTGCTGGCACTGCGGCCAAAACCGCTTCAGGCCGCGCCGACCACCGCCCTTGCGGCCTGGCTCAGGGCCCCGACGGCTCGCTCTACGTCTCGGATGACAACAAGGGCACCATCTACCGCATCGTTTACACCGCCAAGAAATGATTTTCAGCAAGCAAGCTTTTCTGGCCATCGCATTGACCAGCTGCGGTCTATCGTTGCAAGCTCTTTCGATACCAGCTCAGCACCGCCCTACCCCCAAGGCGAAGGCCAAGACCAGCGCGGCTAAATCAGCCGCCGACCCGGCCTTGGCGGCTTCCATCACCCGCGGGGCGGTGGTGTATAAGAATGTATGTATTACTTGCCACCAAGCCGATGGGGGCGGCGTACAGAATATGAACCCGCCGCTTATTAAAACCGAGTACGTGCTCGGCGACAAAACCCGCCTCTCGCACATTGTACTGGCTGGCTTGGCCGAGCCCATCGAAATCAACGGCGATGACTACAAGCAGCACATGCCAGCTCAGAACTACCTAACCGACCAGCAGATAGCCGATGTACTCACCTACGTACGCAACAGTTTTGGCAACAAAGCCAGTGCCGTAAAGGTGGCCGAAGTACAAGCCGTGCGCGCCACTATCAAATAGCAAGGGGGTAGAGCTGCCTTTTAAAGGCAGGTGCTACTCCTAACTCAATGGCTCCGTAGGGCGAACTCTGAGAGTCCGCCCTACGGAGCCGTATTTTTGGGCCCTACCCCTCCTTTCAGCTTTTATGCAGCTGCTCTATCTGGTGTTTGGCACCAATATCCAGAACCACTTTCAAGCGCACTTTTCTATTCTCACGTTTTTGCGGCAGGGTCAGGGCGAGTTGGGCATCACGGTGATGACAGATGCGCCCGAATTTTACCAGCACTTGAGCGCAGCTATTACAGTGCAGGTTATCGACGCCGACACGCTACGCGAATGGCAAGGCGAGTTCAAGTTCTTCTGGCGAGTCAAAATCAAGGCTTTAGAGCAGGCAGCCTTGCGTTGGCCAGGTGTGCCTCTACTTTACCTTGATACCGACACCTTCCTCTATGGTGCTTTAGCCGAGCTTCGCCAGCACTTAGCTTCCGGCCATGCACTTATGCACGAGCCTGAGGGCCAACTAGCTACGCTACCCAGTAAAACTGAGCGGCGTATGTGGCAGCAGGTGCAAGGCAAGTTGTTTGGTGGTGTTCAAATCACCCCGCAGCATTTGATGTGGAATGCCGGAGCAGTGGGCATTCCGGTTCAACACAACCATGAGGCCATTACGCTGGCTCTGCATATCTGCGACGAAATGTGTCGGCAGCAAGTTACGCCCCGGCTCATCGAGCAGTTTGCGCTCTCCGTCGCCTTGGCCCATACGTATGGCTTGCACTCCGCCAAACCCTACATTGGCCACTATTGGAGTACGAAAGACTTGTGGAATGTGCCCATTAGTCAGTTTCTGCTGGCCTCGCACCTCCAGAATCGCACCCTAACTGAGGACTTGGCGGCGCTCAACCATGTTGATTTTCAAGCCCTTCCCATCAAGTACAAAGTGCGCAGCACACAGTCGCGCCTCGAAAATGCGGTTCGCCGGTTACTCCCCCCGCGCAATGCAGAATACCTTGGCTAAACCTACAGTCAACTGCTTTGTACAAGCTTTAAGACATAGAGAGGGGGTAGGAAAGAACATTTTAGACGTTAAGCGCTTTAAATGTTGCTTTTATTCCAAGCTCAATTCTGCCATGGCTACCGAATTCCGTCGCATCTTTCAAGTTATTGATGGCAATAAGAAGCTCGTTGGCGACGGCTTCGATGTGACCAGCCCCATGCCAGGGCCGCGCATCCGGCAACTGAGCCCTTATCTGCTCATCGACCACATTGGTCCTATGCAGATAGCGCCCACCAACACGCCGCTCGGTTCGCCACCTCACCCGCACCGCGGCTTTGAGACCGTAACGGTGGTATACGATGGCTACCTGGCGCACCGCGATACAGCCGGGCACGACGGCACCATCGGGCCCGGCGATGTACAGTGGATGACCGCCGGCGCTGGCCTACGCCACGCTGAGATGTACGACCGCGAATTTGCCCAGCGCGGCGGCAACCTGGAGTTACTTCAGCTCTGGGTAAATATGCCGAAGGCCGACAAGCTGGTGCCGCCCAAGTACCAAGAGCTACGTGCTGCCGCCATTCCGAATGTACTGCTGCCCGACAGCAAGGGTAGTATCCGGGTGATTGCAGGTAAGTATAATGGCGCCATCGGGCCGGCCGATACATTTTCGCCCATCACACTGCTTGATTTGCATTTGAATAAAGGCGCCGACTTTGTGCTGACCCTACCCCCGGCTTACAACGTAGGCCTCTACGTAGCGCGTGGTGCGATGCTAGTCAATGGCGACCGACCCGCCAAAACTCAGCAACTAGTTGTGCTAGGTTGGAACTCAGCCGATGTACAAATTACAGCTTCTGAGGATAGCTTGGTGCTGGTGCTTGCTGGCGAGCCTATCGAGGAGCCATTAGCTACTTATGGTCCTTTTGTAATGAACACCAATGAGGAATTGATGGAGGCAATCGCCGATTTTGAAAACGGTGATATGGGTAAGTTCCCGGAAGACGAATAATAGCTTAATCACTTACCCTTAGTAGTCCTTTACCAAGCCTAGGCTTAAAAATTCGGCTATTATATGTAAAAGGCCTACGAATGAACGTATGAGAATGCGCGAGTATAGATAAACGAGCACGCCCCCTGCCGGGTCCGCTGGGTAAAGCGGGCGGGGCAGGGGGCGTGCGGACTAAAGTTGGCGGCGACCGACTCTCCC
>CALMOO010000270.1 GCA_937871705.1 uncultured Hymenobacter sp. | reverse complement strand
CGCTCGGATAGCCCACGCTGGCGTACATGCCCGCAATCTGGCGCTGGTAGTCCAGCGTGTCGTCGTCGTACAAATCAGCCTTATTGAAAATCAGCTTCGCGGGAATGTGGTACGCCTCGGCCGTCACCAAAAACCGGTCGATAAACCCAAATGATGTAGCCGGCGACACCAGCGTTACCACCAGCAAAGCCTGGTCGAGGTTGGCGGCCACAATGTGCGCGTGCTCGCTCTTGTGCACCGAGCGCCGGATAATGTAGTTGCGGCGCGGCGCAATGGTATGAATCACGCCCGCGCCCTCCGACTGCTCGGGCAAGTCAAAATCTACCACGTCGCCCACCGCCAGGGGGTTGCTCACCTTCAGGCCCTTATTCTTGAATTTGCCCCGCAGCCGGCAGCGGTACAGCTGCCCGCTCGCCGCGCGCACCACGTACCACGAGCCGGTAGATTTGATGACGATACCGTTCATTTTTAAATTATGAATTATAAGTTAGAAATTATGAATTGAGTTAGTAGCTGCTTCATGTTGAAAAACAGCGCCTAATTCATAATTCATAGTTCATAATTTTTAATTGCCGCAAAATGCGCCCCGTAGCGCCGGCGTGCTGATGAATATACTCCAAGCTGACATCCTGCACCTTCAGCCGCGCTTCCTCATTATAGTATCGCTTATCGAAGGCCGATTCCAGCTCGTGGGCCGACCGCACCGAAAAGGCGCAGCCTAGGTCTACCAGCTCTACAGCCTCTTGAAATTTCTGGTAGCGCGGCCCAAAAAACACCGGTAACCCAAATGCCGCCGCTTCGAGCGTGTTGTGCAGCCCCGCCCCAAAAGCGCCGCCCACGTAAGCAAACCGCCCAAACCGATAAAGCTGGCTCAGCAGCCCTACGTTGTCGATGAGCAGCAGCCGGGCCTCAGCCACAATAGCGGGGGTAGCCCGCGAGTAGCGCACCGTGAGGCCCGGCATGGCGGCTTCCACTTCCAGCAAGTGTGCCTCCGACACCTCGTGCGGCGCCACGATGAAGCGCATGGTGCGCGCGTGCTTGCGCAGCAGCGGCGCCAGGGCGGGCAGGTCTTCGGGCCAGGTGCTGCCGGCTACCAGCACCGGCGCGCCATCGGCCACGAAGGCTTCGACCAGGGGTAGGGGCCGCGGCGTAGCCGAGGCCGTAGCCACCACCGTGTCGAAGCGCGTGTCGCCGGCCACACTCACTCGCGCCAGCCCGATGTCACGCAGCAGTTCGGCCGAGGCTTCATTTTGGGTGAAGATATGGCTAAGCTGCCCCAAAATTTCTCTGAAAAAGCCGCCCCACGGCTTGAAGAAAATTTGCGAAGGCCGAAAAATAGCCGCCACAACTACCGTCGGAATCTGCTGCTGCTTCAACTCGCGCAGATAGTAATACCAGAATTCGTACTTCACAAAAACGGCCAGCTTGGGCTGCACATAGCGTACAAACTTACGGGCATTGTTAGCCGTGTCAAGCGGTAGATAAAAAACGTAATCAGCTCCTGCCCAGTTCTTACGTACCTCATAGCCCGAGGGCGAGAAGAAGGTCAGCACGATTTTGTGGTCGGGATATTGACGCCGCAGCCCGTCAATGAGCGGCCTACCCTGCTCAAACTCGCCTAGCGAAGCGCAGTGCACCCATAGACGCGGCGCCGCATCGGGTGCCAGCGTTTGCTCGATGTGCGGCAGCAGCCCTTGACGGCCCGCCACCCAAGCGGCGGCTTTGGGAATAAAGGGCGCTACCAGCCGCAGCAGCAGCGCATACAGGTAGAGGCCGAACGAATACAGGAAGCGCAAAAAGAAAAGCCGCGCCCGGCATCAGGCCGGGCGCGGCTGCAAAATTACGGCGAAGTAGGGCGAGCCCTACCGGGTACGAGCCTGCGCCCTACGCTGCTTCCCAGTTGGCTGGGCAGGTTTCGCCGTGCTCCTCAAAATGCTGCAGGGCATCGACCATGCGCAACGTGTCGGAGATGCGCCGGCCCAGCGGGCGGTCGTTGACCAGTTGGTGGCGCACAATGCCGTCGCGGTCAATCAGAAATAGGGCGCGATAAGCCTGCGGCGTGCCCACAAACACGATCTCGCCGGCCTCGCTGTAGTCGTAGTGCCCGGCCAGTACGTCGTAGTTGGCCGAAATAGTCTTGGTCGCGTCGGCTACCAGCGGGAAGGTGACGCCCACAATGCCGCCCTCGTCGCGGGGCGTGCGCAGCCAGGCCGCGTGCGTCTGGTGCGAGTCGGTGCTGCACCCCACCACCGTCACGCCCCGGCGCTCAAACTCGGGCAGCAACTCCTGAAACGCATAAAGCTCAGTAGGGCAAAGGCCCGAAAAATCGGCTGGGTAAAAGAACAGCACCACATAGCGCTTGCCCAAGTAGCGGTCGAGCGAAAAATCGGCCTCAACCTGGTTGCCAGTAACGGCAGAAGCCTTAAAAGCGGGCGCACGCTTGCCAACAAGGACGGACATTAGTTGAAAGTATGAATTATGAGTTAGGGCCACAAAATTTTGCGGCTGCTGCGAAAACCTCCGCGCCCTCTGCGGGAAATACCGTTGCCTATTACTCCGAAAAGCCTCACACAGTTATTCCCGCACCAAAAACTGGAACGTACTGCGCGTGCGCTGCTCCAGCAGCACCGTGCGCCCTTCGGTCAGCTGGGCTTCGCTCGCAGGCGTGTAGTTCTTAATGGTGAACAGCGTCAGTCCCTCGTTGTAGTGCACCACAAACTGCTGGCGCAACGCCGCCACTGCTTGCACCAGCCGCGCCGGCTCGCCATCCACGCACACCGAAAAGCTCAAAGCCGAGTTTTGCATCAAATTGATTTTCAGCCGGGCCTGCGCCAAAGCGCCAAAAATCACTTCCAAATTCTCTTCTGATATAAACGCAAAATCTTTGCTTTCCAGCGACAGCAAGCACTGCCCCGTTTTGCGAATAAACGCTGGCACCAGCGGCGGATGCTGGCAGTCGTGAATGAGCGTGCCGGGCGCCGTGGGGTCCAGAAACGACTTTACTCGCAGTGGAATCTTGCGGTCGGCCAGCGGCTTCAAAGTCTTGGGATGAATGACGCTGGCGCCGTAAAAAGCCATCTCAATAGTCTCTTGGTAGCTGATTTCGGGGTAGAGCACAGTATCGGGAAAGAGCTTGGGGTCGGCGTTGAGCAGGCCCGGCACGTCTTTCCAGATGGTGACCGACTCGGCCCGCAGGCAGTAGGCGAAAATGGCGGCCGAGTAATCGGAGCCTTCGCGGCCAAGCGTGATGGTTGCCTTCC
>CALMOO010000269.1:659-2541 GCA_937871705.1 uncultured Hymenobacter sp. | reverse complement strand
CCGGCAACACCCGCACGAGTGGCGTAGTCAATCCCAAATACGACCACCAGTATGTATTTGATAATGACTTCGCGGCGCTGCTGCCCGAAGGTGAAACCGGGACGTTTGAGGAGGGCGGCCTGCTGCGTGCCGATGCCGAAACCGGCCACTGCCGCGTGCTCTGCTTCTCGCCGCGCCACGACCTGACTTTGCCCGAAATGCCAGTGGCGGAAATTCGCCGCGTGGTGGATACCTGGACGGAGGAGTTTCGCACGCTCGGCGCCGACCCGGCCATCAACTACGTGCAATTATTCGAGAATAAAGGCGCCGCAATGGGCGCATCGAACCCGCACCCACACGGCCAAATCTGGAGCGAGCGCACCGTGCCCGACCTGCCCGCCAAAGAAGGCCGCACCCAAAAAGCCTATTTCGAGCAGCACGGCCGCACCATGCTGACCGATTATTTGGCCATTGAAGAAAAGTCGAAGGACCGTTTTGTGGCTGAAAACGACACGTGGGTGGCGCTGGTGCCGTTCTGGGCGGTGTGGCCCTTCGAGACGCTGGTGCTGCCGCGCCGCGCCGTGCAAGACATTACGCTGCTCAGCGAGGCCGAGCGCGACGGGCTGGCCGACATTCTGCAGCAGCTTACTATTCGCTACGATAACTTGTTCGAAATCAGCTTCCCGTATTCGGCGGGTTTTCCCCAGCGGCCCACCGACGGCGGCGAGTACCCCGAGTGGCACCTGCACATGCACTTCCTACCCCCCCTGTTGCGCTCGGCCACGGTGCGCAAGTTTATGGTGGGCTACGAACTGCTGGCCAACGCTCAGCGCGACATCACACCCGAGCAGGCCGCGGAGCGGCTGCGCGCGCTGCCAAGTGTGCATTATAAGGCCGCCGCTGCCGCCGCTGCCAAGTAGCTCTGTGGCAAGTCAGTGCGCGTCACCAAGCCAAGGGTTGCTCTCCCAAAAGGGTTAAGCCTTGGTAGCGCGCACAAAGCGGTTTTTGCCAAAAAAATCAACTACTACCCGCACTTGCGTAAAAACTGGGACTGGAAGCAGCGCGGCTGTTTCTGGTCCCAGTTCTTCGTTTATCTCCAGGTATACGGTGGCGCCGGGGCGCAGCAGCACGGTGGCGAGCTCGGCCAGGCGCCGGTAAAAGAGCAGCGGGTCGGCGTCGGGCACGAAGAGGGCGGTGGCGGGCTCCCAGGCCAGCACGTTGTTGCGCATGAGCGGGCGCTCGCTGGCGCGCACGTAGGGCGGGTTGCTCACGAGCACATCGAGGCTGGCGGGGGGTAGGCCGGCCGGCTCGGCGTGCAGAATATCCACTTGCTGAAATTCTACTTGCAACGCATAGCGCGCCGCGTTGCGGGCGGCCACGGCCAGCGCCTCTTCTGAAATATCGACGGCCACCGTGCGAGCCGGCCGCAGCGCCTGCGCCAGTGCCAAGGCCAGGCAGCCCGAGCCGGTGCCTACATCGAGTACCGTGAGGCCAGCCCTACCCCCCTGCTCCTGGGCGATGAGCTGGGCCAACTCCTCGGTTTCGGGGCGCGGAATGAGGGTGGCGGGCGTCACCTCCAGGTCCATGCCGGCGAAGTGGGCCGTGCCCAGCACGTACTGCACAGGCTCTTGGGCCAGCAGGCGGGCTTGCAGGGCTGGCAGCTGGGCCAGCACCGCGGCGGGCATGGGGGTAGTGGCCTGCATGCGGCGCTGTAAGGGGCTTAAGCTCAGCAAGTGCTCGGTTACGAGGGTGGCGATGGCTCCGGCTTCGGGGCCGGGGTAGGGGGCTTGCAGGGCGGCGGTGAGGTGCGCAGTAAACTCGGCGATGGTCATCCGCCCAAAAGTACGGCTGGCCCGGCGGGCGACTCGGTGGTGTATTTTAGGGCAAAGTTTGGTAGGCTCCT
>CALMOO010000269.1:0-649 GCA_937871705.1 uncultured Hymenobacter sp. | reverse complement strand
ACGGCTACTTTTATCTGTGTTATGACCGACGAGTTTTTCATGCGCCGAGCCCTCGATTTGGCGGCTTTGGGCCAAGGTACTACCCGCCCTAACCCGCTAGTGGGCTGCGTAGTAGTGGGCCCCGGTGGCGCTATTATTGGCGAAGGCTACCACCAAAAATACGGCGAGCCGCACGCCGAAGTAAACGCGCTGGCGAGCGTCGAAAACCAGGAATTGCTGCGCCAAAGCCGCGTGTTTGTGACGCTAGAACCCTGCTCGCACCACGGCAAAACGCCGCCCTGCGCCGACTTGCTCATCGAAAAAGGCGTGCCCGAAGTTATTGTTTGCAACGACGACCCCAACCCGCTCGTGTCGGGCCGCGGCTTGGCCAAACTGCGGGCGGCGGGCGCCCAGGTCAGCACCGGCTTGCTGGCCGCTGAAGGCCGCCAGCTCAATCGGCGCTTCTTCACTTTTCAGGAGAAGAAACGACCCTACGTGGTGCTGAAGTGGGCCGAGTCGGCCGATGGCTTTCTGGCCGGGCCGCACTTCCAGCCGGTGCAGATAAGCGGGCCCCAGGCGCACCTACTCACGCACAAGTGGCGCACCGAAGAAGCTGGTATACTGGTAGGTACGCGCACGGCCTTGCACGACAACCCCCGCCTCAATGCCC
>CALMOO010000268.1 GCA_937871705.1 uncultured Hymenobacter sp. | reverse complement strand
GAGCCATCCGAGTTGGAGGTGGTGCCGCGGGTAGTGCCCTTCACCACGATGCTTACGCCGGGGAGGCGGTCGCCTTTGACACCATCAGTTACGGTGCCTTTTATCGTTGTCTGGGCCACCGCACACAGCGGCACGCTGGCTAAGATAGTAGCTACTATTAGAGGAGTAGAATTCTTCATACAGAGCGAGTAATGGTTGAAACTTGGATTGAAAGCCTGCCCTTTGTGGCGGGCATTCGGCTAGGCCCGCGTGGTGCTTGAACCTTGCGTGCACCGCGCCGGGGGCGAGGGGTAGGGGCATGAGGTCACGCAGACGAGAATCGCTGTTTCATTGGGTGGGACTTGGGAAAGGTGAGGCGGTATGAAGAAGTCAATTCATCAAGCATGAATTAACCAGATGACCTATCACAAACGTTTGCTATTAATAATAGCTTGCTTCGTAATCGATTGTGTATGCAATCTATATCACCAAAACCTTTTAGTGACATTCTATTGCTTATAATTCAGCTTGATAAAGCTGAGTATTTACTGAGTTTAATCAGTAGTAACTGGAATGTACAACAAAATTAGCAATATGAGTATCTCATTAAGTCTTCATAATTAAGCTTTTATGAAGACTTAATGAGGTGTTATTTTCAAGTCATTATACCAAAAGATATTTTTTGAATTATACCTACTTTTTTCTGGCTTAAAAAGCCAGGTTGCACCCGCGTATGCAACTTATTAGCAAGAGGCTATTAGGTAGGTCTTGCGCGCGACCTATCTACCTCAGCCTACCTTACTTATCGGTCGGCTGCGCGGCTGCTGCGAAGCCACTTTTGGCTTGTAGTGCCTCCAAAGCCCCAGCCATATACACCAGCGGGGCGTTCCAGTTAATGGCGATTTCGTTGGAAGCGTAGGAGCACATGGCATCGGAATACGCCAGTGCCGGTAGGGCCGAAGGGTACTGGCAGCCATCCTGGCGGCCAGGATTGGGGCCACCCACCAGCAAGCCGGGCACGGGCGCCACTACCTGGTCGCCCTGCGAGAGGCGATGATGCGGGTGCTGCGGCGACTTGGCGCCGCTGCCCGTTAAGAAGCAGTAGCCGGTGGCATTGCGGCCCAGCAAATAGTCGAGGTTGGAAAGCGCGCCGCGCAGATACTTTTTATCACCCGTGAGCTGGTAGGCCTGCACCAGCGCAATGCCCTGGTTGCCTGCGTTGGAGTTGCTACCCCAGTTGTAATCAGCGGCCGTTTTGCCCATTACCGTTCGGTAAGGAGTGGCGTCATAGCCTTGCACCAGGCCATCGGCCAGGGCCACCAAGCGCCGCTTGAGTTGCGGCACATCGCGCTGGCCCAAGGGGGTAAGGACCGTATTAAATCGGGCGAGGGTGTAGTACGCCAGCGTGCGCACCTGCCCCCACGAGGGCAGCGGCGTTTGCTCGTCCGGAAACAGGTTGACGGCCTGGTAGTAGCTGTCCTTCTTCGTCGTCACGTAGAGTTCGGCGGCCGCCCAAATGAATTCGTCCTGCACGTGGTCGTCGCCGTAGGAGCCTGTTTTAATGGCTGGCTCGAACTGCTTGTTCATCGCATCTTGCTGATACAGCGCATTCGGGTGCGCCTGCGCCCACTCCCAGGCGCGGGTCGAGGCGCGCAAGCACGAGTCGGCCAAGCCGGGCAGCGGCTGCTCAAACTTGCGGAAGATGCGGCTGGCCTGCGCCATCACGGCCGCAAAATCGAGGGTAGCGGCCGTGCTCTTCTGCACTACGTAGCGCGGCGTGTGCACTTCGGTGGGCATCACCATGCCGTCAAAATTGGCGTTGGTGAGTTTGTGGTACACGCCGCCGTCGTTCGGGTCCTGCATGGCCAGCATCCAGCGTAGGTTCCAGAGCGACTCGTCGAGCAGGTCGGGCACGGCGTTGCCGCTTTCCGGAATGTGGGCGTTGAGCTGCGCGCTATACGCCGGAAAATCTTCGTAGAGCGAGAGCAGCGTGCCCAGCGTGATGCCCGAGTTGACCACGTATTTGTTGTAGTCGCCCGCGTCGTACCAGCCGCGCGGCGCCGAAATGACGGTGCCCGTTGGCCGTTCGGCGCTCGCCGCCGAGCTGTGCACCAGCACCTGCGTGTCGGGGTGGCCCATCGGGCGGCTCCATTGGCCGGCCAGGGCGGCCGGCAGGGGGGTAGAGGCCCGCTGGTAATAGTAGCCCTTGAGGGCGGCGGCGGCCACCGCCTCGTGCACGCGGGGCTTAATCTGAAACGGATACGACACGCCCACGCCCGGCACCTGCACCACGTATGTGCCCGCCGCCTTGCAGCCCGTAAAATCGGCCACCCGCGTCTGCTGCGCCGACAAGGCATCGGCTAGCTGCGCCCCTAGCGCGCCCGTAAAAACGGTGGTTTTCAGGTCTGGCGTTTTCACGTAAAACTTGCCGCTGGCCGCACCGACCACGACCGCTGCTTTGGGCGCTGCGGGGTAAAACCCGACCTGGTTCAGGTGAATGGCTTCCGTCGGTTGTTGGGCGCGTGCCGGCTGCGCCAACGCAGCCACAATACTTAAACTCGAAATGCCGGAGGGTAGCAAGCGCATGGCGAAAAAAGAGGGGGTAGGAAAAATGGAAAGTTGAAAAGTAAGCAAAACCAGCTATTACCTCCGCCCACTGCACTGTGTAAAGCCGCGGGTAAATTGTAAACCTGCAAAAAGTCGGGCACGCTGGCGTAG
>CALMOO010000267.1:2676-4884 GCA_937871705.1 uncultured Hymenobacter sp. | reverse complement strand
GCTGAAAATCAACCGGTCCGTTTTTGGCTTGAATAATGACGTTATCCCGGAATTTACCATCCAGCGGCACAAACTCGTTGTAGGCCTGCTTGGCGCGGTCCTTGTCGTTGGGGCTGTACACGAATGCGCGCCACATCACCAAGCCGTGGTAGGGCTTGAGGATATCGGCCAGCATATTGGCGCCATCGGCGTGGGTGCGGCCGTAGTCCTGCGGGCCGGGTTGCCCCTCGCTGCTAGCCTTCACCAGAAAGCCGCCAAAATCTGGAATCTGCTGGTAAATCTCCTTCGTCTTGCCACGCCACCACTTAATGACGGCCGGGTCTAGCGGGTCAGCGGTTTTCAGGCCGCCCAGCAGCACGGGCGAGGAAAACTTCACGGAGAGGTACGTCTTCACCCCATACGGCCGTAGCACGTCGGCAATGGCTTTCACCCGCCCTAGGTACTCAGCCGAGAGTATCATAGGCGAAGCGTTCACGTTGTTAAGCACGCTGCTATTGATGCCGATGGACGCATTGGCCCGGGCGTATTCCTGCCACAGCTTTTTGTCGCGGTTGGTCACCACCAAGGCGCTATCCTTGCGCCAGAAGATGGACTGCCCAGCGTATCCCCTCTCTACCGATCCGTCAGGATTATCCCAGTGGTTGAGCAGACGGTACTCGTAAGATGGATTGGAAACCTCCTCGGCCACCGGTTGGCCGGTTTGTTGGCGCCGTAGCAATTCATACACCCCGTACAAAATGCCAGCCTCAGTAGAAGCCTGCACCCCGTTCGGGCTCAAGCGAAATCCATCGTATTTGATGGTTTTGTCTTTCTTGAGGGTCAGCGTTACGGTAGCCCCTGCCCTACCCTGCCAACCTTGCTGTAATTCTTGCTTTGCCGTAGCGAGCAAGGCCGACTTCTTGGTAGGCACCACTACCGTGACCGGCACCGCCGCGTGCGGTCGCAACCAGAGCTGATGGCCGTCTTCAGCGCGCAGCCCTAGGGTCGCACACAGGAAAAGAATGGGGAAAAGAAGCTTTTTCATGGGTGGAATGTGTGAGTAATGCTCCGGCGGCTAGAGGACCTAGCGCAGTTCAATCGGCGCTGTATAGTAGCGCGGACTTTCAGTCCGCCAGTAACCCGGGCATCTGACTCGCGGACTGAAAGTCCGCGCTACTGTACTTGGCCACATGCTTACTTCACTGGCGCTACCCCCTTAGTCGTCTGCACTATCTTCTGAATGGTGCCATCCGGGTTGTAGTGCATGTCGTCCACGCAGATGGAGCGGCGGTAGCTGCCCCCCGAGGGCAACGAGCCATTATGGTAGAAGAAGTAGCTCTTGCCCTTATAGTCAATGATGCCGGGGTGGGTAGTAAAACTGTTGGGCACGTTTTCCTGAATGATGCCGCGGTACGTCCAGGGCCCGGTGGCACTGGGGGCCGTGCAATACTCTATCATTTCGGGCTTGGTGCCGGCGCTGGCGTACACGAGGTAGTACAGCTTTTTGCGCTTGTACACCCAGGGGCCTTCGATGTAGTTCTTGGGCGTAATCACATTGATGGGGCCGGCCAGCTCCGTCATGTTATCCTTTAGCTTCACCCAGCGGCAGCTTAAGTTGCCCCAGTACATATACACCTGCTTGTCGTCGTCCACGAAAACCGTGGGGTCGATGTCGTCCCAGGCGTGCGGCTTGTCCTTGGTCATCTCGTTGACGATAAGCGCCTTGCCAATAGCATCCTTAAACGGCCCCGTCGGCCGGTCCGACACGGCTACCCCGATGGCCGCGCCGCCCTGGCTGTTGTCGTCCTTCTTGTGAAAGGTGGCCACAAACCAGTAGAACTTGCCTTTGTGATACACGCACTGCGACGCGTAGGCATCGCCGGTAGCCCAGGCGAAGGTGCGGGGCGAGAGGCGCACGCCATAGTCTTTCCAGTGCACCATATCGGTGGTGGAATAGATGCGCCAGTCGGGCATCTTGTAGTTCGTTTCCTTCACCGAAGCCGTGTCGTGGCCGGTGTACAGAAACAGTGTATCGCGGTACACTAGCGGCGCCGGGTCAGCCGTGAATACATCTTTAATAATGGGGTTTTGCGCCCGCACAGGCAGGTAGGCCACCAGCGCTAGCAGGGCGACGAGCAAGGTTTTTTTCATGGAGCTAAGTTGTAAGCTGGGGGTAGGCAGGGCAAGAAAGAGGCAGCAGGCTAGCGGGCTCGTAGCGAATAGATTTGG
>CALMOO010000267.1:0-2666 GCA_937871705.1 uncultured Hymenobacter sp. | reverse complement strand
CAGCTTCGGTGGTGAAATCATACACTATCGACGGCGCCAAGGTGGGCTGCCGAGGCGTGGTTTTGTCGGATATTAGCGGGGACTTGACGGGTAGGGTCTGGTAGAATGGGTTGGGATTGTCGCCCTGTGCCTCCCGCAGCTTCAAGCTGCCCGCTGCCGCTATAGAGTGGTGCACCCGCACGCGGCAGTTGCCGCCCAGGCGCGAAGTGATGCGCACCCGCGTCACTTTGCCTTTATCCCAAGCTAAATCCACCACGTAGCCGCCGCGGGCCACGAGGCCCGTCACTTCACCCGTGGGCCAGGCGTCGGGCAGGGCGGGCAGCAGGTCGAGGGTGCCGTCGTAGCTCTGCACGAATAGCTCGGCCAGCCCCGCCGTGCACCCAAAGTTGCCGTCAATCTGAAACGGAGGGTGCGCGTCGAGCAGATTGGGATAGGTGCCGCCGCCTTCGCTCACGCCGCCGGGCTGGCCGTCCCGAAGCCGCAACTGCTCGGTGAGCAGCTTGTAGGCGTGGTTGCCATCCTGCATGCGGGCCCAGAAATTTACTTTCCAGCCCATCGACCAACCCGTGGACACGTCGCCGCGCTGGGTGAGGGTAGTACGGGCGGCCTCAAACAAAGCAGGTGTGCGGTAGGGCGATAGCTGCCCGCTGGGATACAGCCCATAAAGGTGCGAAATATGGCGGTGCTTGTCCTGCGGATTGTCCACGTCTTGCAGCCACTCCTGTAGCTGTCCGTACTGGCCAATCTGCATGGGTGGCAGCCGCTCGCGCAGGGTGCGCAACGTGTCGGCAAAGGGCTGGTCGAGTTGGAGCAACTCGGCGGCCCGGATGGTTTTCGAGAACAGGTCGAACACCAGCTGGTTGTCCATGGTGGTGCCGGCCACCAGGGCAATCTGCTTGCCCTGCAACGGATACGTGTTCTCGGGCGACACTGAGGGCGCTACCACCAGCCAGTGGTGGCTAGGCTCTTCCTGCAAGGCATCAACAAAGTAGGTGGCCGCGCCCTTCAGCACGGGGTAGTAGGTGCGCAGAAACTGCTGGTCGCCGGTAAACTGGTAGTGGTCCCAGAGGTGCTGCGAAAGCCAGGCCCCGCCCATGGGCCAGAGGCCGTACTGCGGCGGGTCTACCTGCCCCGTAATGCGCCAGATATCGGTGTTGTGGTGTAGCATCCAGCCGCGGGCGCCGTACATCTGGCGGGCGCTCTGCTGTCCGGTCACGCTCAGGTCCTTTAGCATGCCGAACAGCGGCTCGTGCAGCTCCGTCAGGTTCGTGACTTCGGCCGGCCAGTAGTTCATTTCGGTATTGATGTTCACCGTGTACTTGCTGTCCCAGGGCCCCTTGAGCTGGTCGTTCCAAATGCCTTGCAGATTAGCTGGCTGCCCGCCTGGCTGCGATGAGCTAATGAGCAAATAGCGGCCGTACTGAAAATACAAAGCTGCCAGCGCGGGGTCGTGGCCCTGGGCAAAGTTGGCAATGCGTTGGGGGGTAGGGAGCTGCGCGGCGGGCGTCACACCCAGGTTCAGCGTCACGCGGTTGAAGTAGCGTTGGTAGGCCGCTACGTGGTCGGCCAACGCCTGCTTGTAGGGCTTGCGCACGGCGGCAGCTAGGTAGGCCGTAGCCCGCGCGGCCGCGTCGCCGCTCACATCGTGGTAGTTGTTGAAATTGGTGCCAATGGAAACGTAGAGCGTGGCGCTGTTGGCGCGCTCCAGGCGAATGCCCGCGTCGGTGGTTTGCACTGTGCCGCCCTCGACAACGGCCTGCACGCGGGTCTGAAAGCGAATTTTGCCTTCCTGGCCTTCGTGGGCACTGCCGCGGCCATCCAGCACTAGTTGGTCTTTTTCGGCGTGCCGCGTGTACTGCATCAGGCTTTCCTCACTCAGTTGGCAGCTGATTTGGCCCGGCTTGCTGGCCGTGAGGCGCACCACTACCACTTGGTCGGGGATGGAGCTGAACATCTCGCGGCGGTAGGTCACGCCGCCCACCTCGTAGCTAACCGAAGCCACGGCCCGGCCAATATCGAGGTCGCGCTGGTAGTGGGTGGCGCGCTCGTGGCCCGGAAAGTCGAGGTACACATTCGACGCCATTTGGTAGGGCATGCCGCTGTTGCCGGCGGGCTGCATCTTGGCCTGCGCCAGCGTTTGAGCCTCTACTAGCTGCCCGGCCAGCAGCTGCTCGCGGAGCTGCCGCACCACCGGCAGCGCGTCGGGCTTCACGTTGTTGTTGGGCCCACCCGCCCAAATGGTTTCCTCATTCAGCTGGAGCCGCTCGCGCTGGGGCGCGCCAAACACCATGGCCCCCAAGCGGCCGTTGCCGAGGGGTAGGGCCTCGTTCCAGTTGGCGGCTGGCTTATCGTACCACAGCCGCAGGGGGGTAGGTGGCAGCTTAGCCGCCGCGGCTCCTAGCGTGGTGGCCCAACAAAGCAGCAACAAAGAGGCCTTAGCCGGCCAGTGAAGTTTCCTCATGCGTGGGTGGGATGGGCGCTGAGTTGAGCGTTATAGTGTGTTTAGAAACCTACTAAACCGTCATGCTGAGCATGACGACCTTTCAGCTTACTATCGAGCTTCTTAGCCCTAAATAGCTGCCTAAAACAGCTTCTGCGCGAACAAATACAAGTCGTGCCGCCAGACGGGCCAGGTGTGACCGCCGGGGTACTCACTGTACACGTAC
>CALMOO010000266.1:2498-4891 GCA_937871705.1 uncultured Hymenobacter sp. | reverse complement strand
ACCAAGACGGAGGCCAATTACCCGAACTACGATGCGACGCGAGTGGCCATTTGGGAGGATTACTACAACACCCAAATGAGCGTCGATAATGCGTCCTACCCCATTCTGGAGCACTTTCCCAACGCCGTGAGCGCCACCAACCCCACCGACGAAGGCAAGGTGCTGAGCGACTACGGTATGATGCTCTGGAACAACCTGAACCCCGCCTACACCCAGGCCGCCATGGGCTACCCCGCCGGCCCCAGCTGGGACCTGAGCTACGGCTACTACGGCAACCAGGGCGGCCGCGGCTGGGGCCAGCCCAACTCGATTGGCTACATGGAAAGCCACGACGAAGAGCGCATGCAGTTCAAGAACGAGGCCTACGGCAATGGCAACGGCAGCTACACCACCAAAGACCCCGCAACGGGGCTTAAGCGCGATGAGCTAGCCGCGGCTATCTTCTTCACCCAGCCCGGCCCGCGCATGGTGTGGCAGTTTGGGGAGCTGGGCTACGACATCAGCATCGACCAGAATGGCCGCACCGGCGACAAGCCCATCCTCTGGAACTACTACCAGGATGCCAATCGCCGCCACCTTTACGACACTTACCGTTCGCTCATCGCACTGCGCAAGCAGCCGGTTTTTGCCGCGCCCACCACGTATGTGCAAAACCTGACCGGCGCCGTCAAAACCATCAGCCTCAGCAGCACCGACCTGAGCGTAGTGAGCGTGGGCAACTTCGACGTGGTAGCCAGCACCGCCACCGTAGCATTCCCGCAGGCCGGCACCTGGTATAACTACCTCACCGGCGAGCCGTTAGCGGTAACGAACACCAGTATGTCTATGAACTTGCAGCCCGGCCAGTACGCCGTGTACACGAGCAAATCAGCAAGCCGGCGGGCACCACGCTCGCCACCCGCTCGCAGGATGCCGCCGTGCTACAACTCTCGCTGGTGCCCAACCCAGCTAGCGGCACGGCCACCGTGGCGTATTCGCTGCCCACCGCCACCACGGCAGCCCTCACGGTGCAAAACCTACTGGGCCAAACCGTGCGCCAGCTGGTCCCGGCTCGCCAAGGCGCTGGCGCGCAGGCGCAAGCACTATCGCTGCAGGGCTTGGCTCCCGGCGTTTACCTGGTGAAGCTGCAAGCCGGCGAGCAAACCCAAACCGCCCGCCTGCTGGTAGAGTAAGCGCGCCAAGCCCTACCCCCTGTTGCCAGCCGGCAGGGGGGTAGGGACTAAACCCGCCGCTTTTTTGTTGGTTCTGGAGAGCCTCGCTGCCGTTGGTAGCGAGGCTTTTACTTAGGACTTAACTTGCCGGTAATTACCTTATGCTAATGCCTTATTTCTCGTCTGGCGCGGCGCGGCGCTTCGTTGGTGCGTGGCTGCTGCTGCTGCCGCTGTTCAGTTTCACCCGCAGCGACCGCCCTGCTTACCGCCTTTTTACCGCCCAAGGCCAGCCCGCCGACTACGACCAGATGCTGGCCCAGCTGGCGCAGGCCGATGTGGTGCTCTTCGGCGAGCAGCACAACGACCCCATGGCGCACTGGCTGGAGTTGCAGCTAGCCAAGGACTTAAGCCGACTCAAAGGCCCGGGCAAGCTGGTGCTGGGCATGGAAATGTTTGAGCGCGACGTGCAGCCGCTGGTGGCGCAGTACGCGGCCGGCACCCTGCCCGACTCGGCCTTCGAGCGCCAAAGCCGCCCCTGGCCCAACTACGCCACCGACTACCGCCCGCTGCTGCAGTTTGCCCGCGACGCCAAGGTGCCCGTCGTCGGCACCAACGCGCCGCGCCGCTACGCCCAGCAGGTGGCCCGCGGCTCGCTCACGGCCCTCGACCAGCTGCCCGCCAACGAGAAAAGCTACCTGGTGCCGCTGCCCATGAAGGTTGATTTTGACCTGCCTGGCTACAAGAAAATGGCCGCCATGTTTGGCGATGCCTCGGCCCACGGCGGCGGGGGCGGGCGCAATATCATTCAGGCCCAGGCTCTGAAAGACGCGACTATGGCCTACTACATCCGCCGCAGCCTGGCGCCCGGCCAAACCATGCTGCACCTCAACGGCTCGTTTCACTCCGATAACCACGACGGCATCGTGGCTTACCTGCGTTCCGAAGCCAAGCCGGGCTTGCGCGTGAAAACGCTGAGCGTCACCACGCAAAGCCAGTTGCAGCAGCTGGATAAGAGTAACCTGGACGTGGCCGATTATGTGATTGTCGTGCCCGAGGACATGACCAAGACGTATTAATAACGCCGGCGGCGCAGTAGCTCAGCCTTCCCCCTCATGCTTTCGACCACCAACTACACCGCCCTACCCCCCGCCGCCGACTTGCAGCGCTTGTGCCAGTCGCTGGCCGTGCTCGACGCTATCAACTCGCAGGACGAGGAGTTTCGCTACTATTCCTACACCCCCG
>CALMOO010000266.1:0-2488 GCA_937871705.1 uncultured Hymenobacter sp. | reverse complement strand
AATGAACGACGGCGAAGGCGACCAACTACTGGTGCTGTTTCGCCCCGAAGGCTGCGTGCTGAATGGGTATCTAACTGAATACGAGCAGCCCAACAAAGCCCAAGTCACGCGCGGCCTGCCAGCGGCGTTCGACGAATTTATGTTTGGTGAGCCGGTCAATTCTATCGGCACCACGTTTTGCCTTTGGGCTACGCCCGAGCACGGCTGGCAAGCTGGCGTGCTGGAAGATGAGGACGACGGCTCGGAGGAGCTGCTCTTTATCTTCGATAACCAGCCAGCCACCTACGCCGAGTGGGCCACCGAATACTACACCGATGAAACTGATAGGAAGCCCATTACGCCAGAGGCCGTAGCCTCCATCTACCGGCATGAAGTGCTGACCAAAGCCATGGTGCTGGCCCTGACGGACGAGCTAGAAAGCTGGCCGCAGCTCGAAGCTGACTTGCAAGCCATTGGCTACCCTTACGACTTTAGCTAGCTGCGGGCGCGGGCGTGTGGCGGCCTTCCCGTTTATGCTCAAACACGCACTGTTTTTGCGCTGCCTGGTCATTGGCTGGGCGCTAGCCGCGGCCCTACCCACCCTCGGGCAGCCAACCGCCCGGCCGGCCTTCACGGTGGTGCCACTAGGCGTGAAGGGAGGCTTGGCCGAAGGCAACCTCTCGGCCTACCTGGTAGCGGCGGCCGGTACCACCGACTTCGTGTGCCTAGATGCGGGCAGCCTACGCTCCGGCCTCGAAAAAGCCGTGGCCAACCACGTTTTTTCCGTATCGGCCGACGAAGCGCTGCAGCACTATATCAAGGCCTACTGCATTTCGCATCCGCACCTCGACCACGTAGCCGGCTTGCTGCTCAATGCGCCCGACGATGCCGCCAAGCCCATTTACGGGCTGCCCGCGTGCCTAGCCACGCTTCAGCAAGATTACTTTAACTGGCAGGCCTGGCCTAACTTCGGCGATGGGGGTAGGGCGCCTGCGCTGCGCAAATACCAGCTGCGCGAGTTGGTGCCGGGCCAGGAAACGCCGATTGAAAATACGCCGCTTAGCGTGCAGGCCTACGCGCTCAGCCACGCCAACCCGTACGAGAGCACGGCCTTTCTGGTGCGCAGCCACGACAGCTACTTGCTCTACCTGGGCGACACCGGCGCCGACAGCATCGAGAAAACCGACCGCCTGCACCAGTTGTGGCTGGCCGTGCAGCCGCTGGTGCAAGCCCACCAGCTGAAAGCGATTTTCCTGGAAGCGTCCTACCCCAATGCCCAACCTGAGACACAGCTGTTTGGGCACCTGACCCCCAAACTGCTGATGCAGGAAATGGCGGCCCTGGCGCAGCTTGCGGGTGCAGCGTCGCTGCATGGGCTACCCATCGTCATCACCCACCTCAAACCCACGCCGGGCAACGAAGCCCTCATTAAAAAGCAGCTTGCCGAAGCCAATGTGTGGCAGCTGAAGCTGGTGTTTCCGGAGCAAGGGCGGACGTTGCAGTTTTAGCCATCAGTCGAATCGCAGTCGGTATTCAAGCACTCAGCTGAAGCAAGCCCCAGGCCACAAGGCGGCAATTAAAGAGGAGATACCCGGATGCAAATAGCTTGGAGAAGTGTGGAGTAAGTAAGCCGGCATAATCCAACAATAGAGCGTTTACAGGTCTGCAAAACATGCTTTATTATTACTGTGATTACTAGATAAGTAAATGATGATAAAACGCAAAAAGGCCCAGCTTAGCTGGGCCTTTTTATGCAGGTCAAGTAATCAGTTATTCAGCCGAATCATCCAGCTTCACGTTTTTCAGCGCTTCAGTTAGTCCTTTTTGGAACTGCTTATTCGCGGGCGCGGGCTCATCGGCCGAAAACTTGTATTCTTTTTGCAGGCGCTCCCATTCTTCAATGGGGATAAAAACGCCGGTGATGTTGCCCTTGGCGTCTGACAAATATTTCACGTCCATAACGTTGCGGGAAACTATAGATTACCTACGCCGAGAACGACGAGCCACAGCCGCAGGTGCTCTTAGCCTGCGGGTTGTTGAATGTGAAGCCGCGGGCGTTAAGACCGTCCTGAAAATCAACTTCCATACCTAACACGTACATAGCGTGCTTCTTATCCATGATGAGTTGCACGCCATCGAGGTCGTAGATTTCGTCTTGGTCTTTGGCTTTGTCGAAGCCGAGCAGGTAGCTCATGCCCGAGCAGCCGCCGCCCTGCACCCCAATGCGCAGGCCGTAGTCGGCGGGCACATTCTTCTCCTGAATGATATTCTTAACCTCGACTAACGCGCGGGCCGTGAGGCCGATAGGCGCAACTTGAGTGGCGGTAGCCATAGCGGTGCTTAAATTAGAATGAAGGGATATAAAGCAAATATACACTCACCCAGGGGGGTAGCGCATTCGTAAAACAGCGAATGCCGGGCTGCGGTTCACGGCGTAAGTTTGTAGCCATTGCCGACGACCTATCCCCCACATGGACAGCAACACGTACCTTTTCGACCTCCTCAAAAC
>CALMOO010000265.1 GCA_937871705.1 uncultured Hymenobacter sp. | reverse complement strand
CCCTACGCCCGCGCCGTCACCAATTCGAGCGGCCACTCGCTCGTTTTTGACCCCAGCGATTTTGATTGGGAAGGCGATAATTTCCAGATGCCGGCCTGGAACGACCTCATCATCTACGAGTTGCACGTGGGCACCTTCAACGCGCCCGACGCCGAGCGGCTCGGCACGTTTCTGGACGTGGTAGCGCGGCTCGACTACCTGCGGGGCCTGGGCATCAATTGCATCGAGATAATGCCGGCCACCGAGTTTCCGGGCAGCCGCTCGTGGGGGTACAATCCGTCGAACCCGTTTGCGCTGGAAAGCGACTACGGGGGGGCCGAGGCCTTTCGCGAGCTGGTGAAGGCGGCGCACCAGCGCGGCATTGCGGTGGTGCTCGACGTGGTGTACAACCACTTTGGGCCCGGCGACTTGGATTTGTGGCAGTTTGATGGCTGGAACGAGAACAACGGCGGCGGCATTTATTTCTACAACGACTGGCGCGCCAAAACGCCCTGGGGCGAAAACCGCCCCGACTACGGTCGCCCCGAAGTGCGCCGCTACATCCTCGACAATGCCCTCATGTGGCTGGAGGACTACCACTGCGATGGCTTGCGCATGGATGCTATTGCCTTCATTCGCAACGTGAATGGCGAAGACAACCCGGCCGAAGACCTGCCCGACGGCTGGAGCCTGATGCGCTGGGTGAACGAAGAAATCCAGAAGCGCCAGCCCTGGAAAATCACCATCGCCGAAGACTTGCGCTCGAACCCCGGCATTACGGCGCACCTCGACCAGGGTGGCGAGGGCTTTTCGGCGCAGTGGGAGGCTTCGTTTATTTACCCGGTACACGACGCGCTTACTACCCCCCACGATGGCGACCGCAGCATGCCGGCCCTGGCCAAGGCCATTTGCACGGCGTATAATGGCGATGCGTTTCAGCGCGTTATCTACACCGAAAGCCACGACGAGGTAGCCAACGGCAAGAGCCGCCTACCCGAAGAAATAGTGCCCGGCGACGTCGAAAACTACTACGCCAAGAAGCGCATGGTGCTGGGCGCGGGCCTCGTTTTTACGGCGCCCGGCATCCCGATGCTGTTTCAGGGGCAAGAGTTTTTGGCGCCCGGCTCGTTCAACGACGACGAGCCGCTCGACTGGGCCTGGGCCGAGGCGCACGGCGGCCTCACGCAGCTCTACCGCGACCTCATCGCGCTGCGGCGCGACCTGCGCGGCGTCACGCCGGGCTTGCGCGGGCAGGGCTGCCACGTTTTTCACGTCAATGACGACGCCAAAGTGCTCGCCTTCGCCCGCTGGGACGATGCGCCCGAAAACGCAACCGTGGTAGTCGTCAACTTCGCCAACGAGGTGCGGCAGGGCTACACCATCGGCCTACCCGCCGCTGGCAACTGGACGGTGCGCTTCAACTCGGACTGGCAAGGCTACGATGCTGATTTTCACAACTTCCCCTCGCTCGGCACCGATGCCGAAGCCGGCGAATACGATGGCTACGCGCAGCATGGCCGCCTCGACCTGGGGCCGTACGCCGTGGTGGTGCTCTCGCGTTAGGCCCGGCGCCTACCCCCCTTCTTTCTGTTAATACCAGCCCGTTGGCTTGCTAAATACCAGCAAGCCAACGGGCTTTTTTGCGGGTCGTTTACTGCGGCTTGCCTCAACCCGACCTAGTGCCAGCCGTACCCAGCTAGTTGATGCTGCTTCACCAAAGTCTTATGAAAGCTATTTTTTGCTTACCGGCAGCCTGCCTGCTGTGCTCTAGCGCAGCTGCGCAGAAAGCCAGCCGCCCCGCAGCCGCCGGCGACTCCGTGATGATAACGATTTTCCTGAAGCACCAGCAAGACAAAAGCTTGCAGCAGCTTCAGGAAATTCAAGCTAAAAACAACTTTCAGGGCATGTTTCCGCCCAAGGAAACCCGCGTAGTGTCGTGGTACGTGATGATGGGCATTGGCCAGGTAGTGACGCTGCGCGTGGCGCCCAAAGATGTGCGCACCCTAAACCTGGCTATCGAAAACGGGGCCTGGGGTGCCTTCAACACCGAGTTTTACCCCACCTATGACTACCAGCCCGTGTGGCGCGAGTCGTTGAAAAAGGCTAAAGCCAGCGGCCCAAAATAGCTCGGCCTTGTGGGCCTTTGGCGCCGCCGAGGGGGGTAGGGCCGGGCCCTATCCCCGCAGCATATAGAGGTGCGGAATGCCGTCTTCCAGGTAGCCTTCGCCCTGCTGCACAAAGCCATAGCTTTCGTAAAACGCCTGCAAATACTGCTGCGCGCCAATCTTGATGGGCTGCGGGCCATACTGGGCGTCGCACTGCGCAATGGCCTGGCTGAGCAGCGCCCGGCCCAGGCCGGCGCGCCGGTGGCGCGGCGACGTCACGACCCGGCCGATGCTGACCTGCGCGTAGCTGAGACCCGGCGCAAACAAGCGGGCGTAGGCGGCCAGCTCGCCGGTAGCGGTGTGCCCGAGCAGGTGGTGCGCCACCTGGTCCTGGCCGTCAATGTCCTGGAAGGGACACGTTTGCTCGACCACGAATACTTCGCTCCGCAGCTGTAGCAGGGCGTAGAGTTCGGCCAAGGTGAGGGCGGCGAAGGGTTTGGTGGTCCAGGTCAGGGGCATGAGCAACGGCGAAAAAGACGAGCCGGCAAAGCTACTGTGAGCGGCTACTTAGGCGCGCCAATCAACCCTTGGCAGACAACAACGGGGCAAGCCGACGCCCAAAATGGCCCTACCTTGGCCAGGCTATGAGGATGAAAGAACACGTAATGCGCTGGCTGGAGCAATTCCCCGATGCCCTGACCGCGCTGCTCATCATTGGGAGCAGCCTGCTGGGCGGCTGGCTGCTGAAGGTTATTCTCTTCGGCGGCCTGCGGGTGTATGAGCGGCGCACGGCCTCGCCGCTGGCGGCATCGGTGGGCCGGCATCTGCGGCGGGCGTCGGCGTTCTTTTTTCCGGTGCTGCTGCTCGCGCTGCTTTTGCCGCTGCTGCCACTTTCGGATAAGCCTTTGGCCGTGCTGCACCGCTTCGTGGATATTGCGTTTATCAGCACCTTTTCGTGGGGGCTGGTATGCACCGTGGAGGTGGTAGAGGACCTAGTGCTGCTGCATTATCAACTCGACCAAAAAGATAACCTGCACGTGCGTAAGCTGTTCACGCAGCTGCAGTTTGTGAAGCGGGTGCTGGTGTCGCTCATCGTTTTTCTGGCGGTGGGCCTGGTGCTGATGAGCTTTGCTACGGTGCGCCGCATTGGGGCGGGCCTGCTCACGTCGGCGGGCATTGCCAGCGTCATCATTGGC
>CALMOO010000264.1:2428-3670 GCA_937871705.1 uncultured Hymenobacter sp. | reverse complement strand
CTATAGAGCAAGAGCCCGGTAAGCTGCTGCTCGGCATTGTAAGTGCGCGCCTGTGCCAAGAGGGCCTGCAAGTCAGTCTCAGTGGGCGCTTGGCTGGCCCGGCTGTGGTAGAGCACATGGTACGTGCTGCGCTCTAACCGGGCCAGCACTTCGTCAATGGTCAACTCCCCCGTTTGGTAGCGCGCGAGCAGTTGCCGTTCGTAGCGCTTGGGTGCCAGGGGCGTGTTGGCCGTGAGGCCAACGGCCATCGCGATGGCGCGGCGACGCCTGGTTTCCTGCAAGTGGGGTGTAGTATCCATTTAGGTTCTACGCCCAGCGTTACGCCGTAGATACGCCTAATTTTCAAGAGGAACTACGTACTTAAAACTACGTACTTGACTAGTAAGCAGCAGGCTAAGTCTCAGTTAAGGGCCTAGCTACATGGCCGTAAGTAGCGCTACTGCGCAGGAAAGAACATGCAGCTAGTCCCCCTCGCTTGTAATTATCCACCCTTGTCAACGCTGACGCTGGCAGAACAAGTAGTAGCGGCCGAGTTATCTTACTATCGGCAGTTGGAGCAGTGCGTAGTGACGGAAGCTGACTTGACGACGTGGCACCATAAACAGGCGCTTTACCAGACGCTCCAGCGCCCGGTAGAAGGCTATGCCAGCACGACGTTTGCCCGCCATGTATTAGAAAGGCACCAGCATTCCTTGCACGCCTATATGGTTCATCAGCTTAGTGTAGAAGCCTGGCAGCACTGGTTTTTAGCAGGAGGGCTGGTCGTTTCATTTCGCTAAATGGACTTTGTAGTAGTAGGACAACTTATCAGAAATAAGAAATTTGACTTAAACTATATTACTTGTTTATGTTCATTAACTATTCCGAGAATACGCGGGTGCGTGGTCGCTTACTGACTATGTCCAACCTCGTATTTCGGCGTTGTGTGCCTACGCTGCTGTACCCACTAGCTGCTGGGAGACTTGCCGGCAGGCCCTTACGCTTGGGCGCTATTTTCCTTCCGATGACAAGCGGGTAGCGGAGCCTATTCGTCAAAGTGCTGCTGCAACAGAGCCGTGACCTTTTCCTGGGTCAAGGGCTTGTTGAGAAAGCCGGCAATGGGCAGCTGCTGGGCGCGGGCTACGTCTACCGGGTGCAGCGAGGTGGTGAGCATGACGATGACAATGGCCTGCTGATGGGCCAGCGGCATCTGTACGTAAGCTTCGAGAAAGGCCAGCCCGTTGAGCACGGGCATGTTCATGT
>CALMOO010000264.1:0-2418 GCA_937871705.1 uncultured Hymenobacter sp. | reverse complement strand
ACAGGTCCGGGCGAGCGTGCGCAGGGCCTGCTCCCCATTTTCGGCCACGAGTACCTGCTCGGCCACGCCCATGCGTGTGAGCAGCAGCTTGTTGAGGAAGTTGGTGGTGGGGTCGTCATCGACCAACAACACACTAGGTAAGGGCAGCATAGAGCAGGAGTGTCCTTAGATGGGGAAGGTAACGGTGAAAGTGGTGCCCGCGTGGGGCTGGCTCGCTACAGCAATGGTGCCCCCAGCATTCTCAATAAGCCGTTTGGTAATGTAGAGGCCCACGCCCGTGCCCTCCACGTGGGTGTGCAGGCGCTGAAACAAGCCGAAGAGCTGGCGTTGTTGCACCTGGCTCATGCCTAAGCCATTGTCCTGCACGGTGAGCCTAATGCCGTGCGGCGTCTGCTCGGCGTGCACCTGCACCAGCGAGGGCCGGTCAAAGGCCCGGTACTTGACGGCGTTGCTGAGCAGATTGTAGACGATGCTGCGCAGGTTGGCCGGGGAAAAAGACACAACCAGTTCGGGGGCGACCGCAACCGTGAGCTGGGTACCCGCTGCGGTAATGGCGGGGGCCAAGTCCAGGCGCACGTCTTCCACGACACGGGCCAGGACGACGGACTCGGCGGGGCCGGTGTGGGCCAGTTGCAGGCGGGAAATATCGGTGAGCTGGCCGATGGTCACTTGGAAGCGGGCTACTGTTTGGTTGAGCAGGTCCAGCAACTGGCCGACCATCTCGTCGTGCAGCACGTCAGCCGGCAGCGTATCGCGCAAAGCCAGCACGATACTCTCGATGTTGGTAATGGGCGCTTTCAGGTCGTGCGAGGCCGTGTAGACGAAGGTGTCCAAATCCACGTTGGTGCGCGTGAGTTGGGCGTTGCTTTCACTCAGTTCCTCGTTCGTGGCCGTCAACTCTTCGTTGAGATCCTGCACCTGCTGGCGATTGCGTACCTGCTCGGTGACTTCAAAGGCAAAGACAACGACCCCGTCAATTCGACCATCGGTAGTGTAGCGTGCCTGCTGAATGTAGCGGAAATAGCGCTCTTCCAACACCCCATCCGTGGGCCGGGCCAGCGGGATAAGCATCGCCTGCTCCTCATGGGTTCGGCCCGTGTCGTACACTTGGCGGAACGTGGCGTATACGGCATTATCCGCTATCTCCGGCAAGACCGCCAGGATGGGTTTTCCCAGCAGCTCGCGGCCCGGAAACAAGGCCTGGTAGTCGGCGTTTACCAGCTCGTACACCAGGTCGGGGCCGCTCAGGATGCAAATGGCGGCGGGGGCCTCCATAAACAGCCGGTGCAGACGCTGGCGCTGGTCCTCGCGCTCACGCCGGGCGTACACCTGCTCGGTTACGTCGTAGGCATAGGTCACAAAGCCGTCAATCTGCCCGGCCTCGTCGCGCCGGACCAGGTAGGTGAGGTCGAAGTAAATATCCTCCACGGGGCTGCCCTCGTAGCGGGCCAGCGGCACCAGCACCTCGCTTTCCTGAAAGGGTTCGCCCGTGTCGTAGACGTGGTGCAGAATGGCCATCAGGGGCTGGTCGGCCACCTCGGGCAGCGCATCAACCAGCCGCTTGCCCAGCAACTCCCGGCCGGGGAACAGGGCCTGGTAGCCGGGGTTGACGAACTGGTACACCCACTCCGGCCCGTCGAAGATGCAGATGCCAGCTGGGGCTGTGCGAAACAGTTCTTCCCATTGCCGGCGCTGGCGCTCCGTGGTGGCACGGGCTGCTTCTACCTCCCGGGTGCGCGCCTGCACGCGCGCCTCCAGCTCCTGGTTAAGCTGCTCCAATTGCTGGCGGGCGCGCACCTGCTCGCTCACGTCGTAGGTGAAGTCCATCACGCCATCAATGTGGCCCTGCACGTTGCGCAAGGGATGCAGCGAGATGTTGAGAAATATCTGCACCGGCTGCCCGGTGCCGTGAAAGTCGAACCAGCCTTCCATTTCGCGTAGATACACTGGCTCCCCCGTCTGGTACACCTGGTCAAACAAGGCCACTACCCCCAGCCCTTCGGCCTCCGGGGTGCCTTCGCGGAAGGGCCGGCCGAGGAAGGAGCGGTGCGGAAACATGTTCTGATAGGCGGGGTTGACGAACTGGTAGATATGGTCCGGTCCCTGATAGACGGCAATGTACGCGGGCACCTGCGTGAGCACCTCCAGGAAGCGGTGGCGCTGCTGCTCGGCTTCGGCGCGGGCTGCTTGCTCGAAGGCCTGGCTTTCGCGCAAGGCCTGCTCGACCTGGCTGCGCTCCTGCGCGGCCGTATCGGTGAAGCCCACCACCAGCAGCTCGCCGCAGCGACGGGCCGAGAGTTGGAAGAAGTTATCCAACCCATCGTAGGAATAGTTAACCGCATAGTCGCCCGGCTGCCCCGACAGGAACGTGTCGCGGTAAAAGGCGAAGATGCCCGTTTCCAGCGTGTTGGGGTACAG
>CALMOO010000263.1:1860-3400 GCA_937871705.1 uncultured Hymenobacter sp. | reverse complement strand
GTGTAGACCTGGCCCAGCGCCATGGCCGCCAGCTCGCCTTCGAGCTGCCCGCTCACGGTGAGGTTGGTTTGTTTACCGAAAAAATCTTCCGAAAAATCGACCGAGCCGTCTTCGGTGCGCGGCGGGTGCTCGGGGGGTAGGGTCGTGACGCGGAACATCTGGCCGGCGCCCTCGGCGTCGGAGCCCGTAATGATAGGCGTGTGCACGTAATAAAACCCGTGGCGGTTGAAGTAGTCGTGGATGGCAAAGGCCAGCGCGTGCCGGATGCGCAGCACCGCCCCGAAGGTGTTGGTGCGGGGGCGCAGGTGGGCAATTTCGCGCAGAGCTTCGAGCGAGATGCCTTTCTGGTCGTTGCCGCGCTTTTGGAGGGGGTAGGCTTCGGGGTCGGCAGTGCCGAGCACTTCTATGGACGTGGCTTGCACCTCCACCGACTGGCCCTTGCCCTGCGAGGCCACCAGTTGGCCGCGCACAGCAATACAGGAGCCGGTGGTAATGTCTTTCAAACTTTCTTCCGGAAACTTCTCAGCGTCAGCTACTATTTGCAGGGTAGCGAGGCTCGAGCCATCGTTTAGTGCGATAAACTGCACATATTTGTTGCCCCGGCGGGTACGTACCCAGCCTTTTACCAGTACTTCGCGGTTGAGGTCAGTGCTCGAAAGCAGATTTTGAATGCGGGTGCGGCGGAGTTGGTCGGCGGGCATAAGCTGGTAAAAGGCAGTTGAGCCAGCAAAGGTAAAGCCGCCGCTTGGGCCATTGTCGCTCGGCAGGGCTAACCCCAACCGGAAATTGCTAGTACTAGCTTACGACCAAAGACGCTACGGCTACGTAATTGCGCTATTCGTCCCGGCTCGCTGGCTCACTCCTATCCTCGTCCTACCCCTATGCAACGCCTCGACCTTAAACAATTACTTTCCCAGCGCCTCTCGCCCCAGCAAATTCAGTTTATCAAGCTGCTGCAAATTCCTACGGCCGAGCTTGAAACCCGCATCAAGGAGGAGATGGAAACCAACCCGGCTCTCGAAGAAGGCGACAGCGAAGACGCCGATGCCGAGCGCGACGAAAACAGCGACGCCGATGAGGCGCCCGAAGCCGACGACCCCAACGACTCGCTCGACAGCGACGACAACACCCTGGATGAGGACTTTAGTGGCGGCGAACCCGCCGACGACAGCGCCGGCGCCAACGACTTCGACTACGCCGACGAGCGCCCCGACCCTACCCCCCCCGCCGATGAGGAAGGCCCCACGCTCGAAAAGGAAAGCGGCGACCTCGACATCAGCGACTACATCAATGACGACGAGATAGCTGGCTATAAGATGCAGGGCGATGGCCCCGGCGACGAGGAAGAGCGCGACATGCCGCTGGCCGATACCAGCGGCTCGCTCCAGGATTCACTGCTCGACCAGCTGCATTTTGCCCAGCTCGACGACTTGCAGCAGGCTATTGGTGAGCAGCTGGTGGGCTCGATTGACGGCGACGGCTACATCCGGCGCGACTTGGCCGCCATTGCCAATGACTTGGCTTTCAGTCAGAATATCGA
>CALMOO010000263.1:0-1850 GCA_937871705.1 uncultured Hymenobacter sp. | reverse complement strand
AAGCCGATATTGAAGCCGTACTGCACGTGGTGCAGCAATTTGACCCGCCGGGCATCGCCGCCCGCGACCTGCCCGAGTGCCTAATGCTGCAGCTCGAGCGCCGGCCCCAGGATGAGGCTACGCGCAACGCCGAGCGCATCCTGACCGAAACGTTTGAGGAGTTTACCAAGAAGCACTACCAGCGCATTCAGCAAAAGCTGGACCTGGAAGACGACGAGTTGAAAGACGCCGTCGCCGTTATTCTCAAGCTCAATCCCAAGCCGGGGGGTAGTGGCCCGGTGAGCAGCGGCCGGGGGGGTAGCGCGGGCGGCGCGCAGTACCTGATGCCCGACTTCATCCTCACCAACGACAACGGCGAGCTGAACCTGACTCTGAACGCCCGCAACGCCCCCGAGCTGCGCGTGAGCCGCGACTACCGCGAGATGCTCCAGACCTACGACAAGGCGGCCAAAAAAGACCAGAAGATGAAGGAGGCTGTCACCTTCGTTAAGCAAAAGCTCGACTCGGCCAAGTGGTTTATCGATGCCATTCGGCAGCGGCAAAACACGCTGCTACGCACCATGTCGGCTATCGTGGAGCGCCAGCGCGAGTTCTTCCTAACTGGCGACGACTCGAAGCTGCGCCCTATGATACTCAAGGACATCGCCCAATCCATCAGCATGGATATTTCGACGGTGAGCCGGGTCGCCAACTCCAAATCCATCCAAACTGAGCACGGGATTTATCCGCTTAAGTTCTTCTTCTCGGAAGGCATCGCCACCGATTCGGGTGAGGACGCTAGCAGCCGCGAAGTGAAAAGCATCCTGCGCGACCTCATCGGCAACGAGAAAAAAGACCACCCGCTCAGCGACGATAAGCTGGAAAAAATGCTGAACGCCCGCGGCTACAATATTGCGCGCCGCACGGTGGCCAAGTACCGCGAGCAGCTGAATATTCCGGTGGCCCGGCTGCGCAAAGAGCTGTAGTTAAACCCCCCAAACGTCAGGCTGAGCTTGGCGAAGCAGCTCTACCACGCCGTTCGGGTATCGTTCGGTAGAGCTGCTTCGCCAAGCTCAGCTTGACGTTTGGGGATTGCAGAAACTGCTTGACTCGCGAAATAAAATCGGTTCTTTTGCGTCTGTCTACAGGGCAAAATTTCAGTTAAGCTTTATGCATCAACGAATTATCATCACTGGCGCCACCGGCATGGTAGGCGAAGGCGTGCTGCTTACCCTGCTCGGTCAGCCCGAGGTAGAAGCGGTGCTATCCATTAGCCGCAAGCTCAGCGGCCACACGCACCCTAAGCTGCGCGAGCTAGTGGTAGCCGATTTCTTTGACTTGGCGGCCATTGAGGAAGAATTGACGGGCTACACGGCGTGCTTTTTCTGCGCGGGCGTGTCGGCGGTGGGCATGAGCGCGGCCGACTATACGCGCGTCACCTATGACCTAACGCTGCACTTTGCCCAGACGCTGGCACGCCTCAATCCGGCCCTGACTTTCACCTACATCTCGGGTGCGGGCACTGGTGGCTGGCAGATGTGGGCCCGGGTGAAGCGCCGCACCGAAAACGACTTGCTGGCCCTGCCCTTCCGGGCGGCCTACATGTTCCGGCCGGGCTTCTTGAAACCAGTGCCCGGCCAGCGGTACGCACTAAAAATGTACCGCTGGCTAGGCTGGCTGTTTCCGCTGATGCGGCGGTTTGGCTGGGGTAGCACCTTAGGCGAACTGGCGCTGGCCATGCTGCACGCAACTGAGCGCGGCACGCCCAAGCAGGTGCTGGAAGTGCGTGACATCGTGCAGCTAGCGGGTTAAAAGTATAGCAGTAGAGTCGCCGCTCCTTCCACCCTATCCCCTTACGCAAGGCCGGGAAT
>CALMOO010000262.1 GCA_937871705.1 uncultured Hymenobacter sp. | reverse complement strand
CCCGTATGTTGCACAGGGCAACCGCTTGCAAAGCCTCAACCTCTACCTGCCCCACACGCCGGAAAATGCCTGCTTGGTCGGAACCCCCGTGCGGGGGCTGCCTGGCGGGGCCGCCTCCTCGGCACTTCCCCGCTGCGGGGCGTGGCACGACCCCTAGCTCTATTGAGCCGACGGTGGCCCATGCCTTTGCCATCCCAAGGAGGTAGCCCGATTGCCGCTATCGCTTCGCTCAACTATACCCTCACGCAGTTTCCGACCCACCCCACGCTGCCCTACGCTACCGGGCAAACTAGTCCGGCCAACCCTACCCGCGCAGCGGTACATCCTCAGCCCTACACGACGTGCTGGCGGGCTTGGCGCGGCTGCGCACCCTGGGTCTGGAGGACAACTCCTATATTCTATCGGGTCACAGCTGCGGGGCCTGCCTCGCATTGGAGGCCATTTTACAGTCACCTTCGCACTACGGGCTGACTGACGTGGCCGATGCGCCCGTCCCGGCGGCGCTGCTTGGGGTAAACGGCCTCTACCACTTGCCCGCTTTGGTAGAGAAGCTGGGGCCCTCCCATGAGCACCTGCGTGCTGCCTACCTGGCGATGCTGACCAACGCATTCGGCCCGGAGCGCAGCACGTGGCCCGATGCCAGCCCCGCGTGCTTCGCGCCCGCTACGATTAGTCAGCGAATACGGGCGGGGCTAGCGCCTAGGCTCATCGTGCTGGACCAGAGCTTGAAAGACCAGCTCGTGCCGCCGAGCCAGATAGGCTATCTGGAAGCGACGCTACATCAGGTCGAAGGCCTACGGGTGGTGCGGCGGCACCGGGCCAAGGGCTTGCACGCAGCCCCTTGGCATCGCGGTGACACGCTATGGGGCGCGTGCAGGATGTATTGGCTCTGCTGGCGGGCGCAGCTACTGCCAGCACCTAGAGCGGTTTCAAAGTCAGTGTACGGGTTAGTTTAGAAGTATGAAAACTTATTCGGATGATTTGCGCCAACGCGTAGCGGCCGCTTGTGCTACCCCAGGTCAGCGTCTGGCGTGAATTGCCGCTCAGTTTGCCGTCTCGCTATCATTTATTTAGAAGCTCCTTCCAGTTGCGAGCAGCTGTTTGAGTAAATTTTCTGCTCTCTGACACGTCGGTTGATAGCTTTGCAAGCTGGCTCTTCACCACGCTTGGATTGCCCAGTAGTGGCCTTGGGTGCAATACTAGTTTTAAAACTTAGCTAGTTTACGATTGTACTAAAACAGTCTGTTTTTTCCCTGTGCTATAG
>CALMOO010000261.1:12067-16470 GCA_937871705.1 uncultured Hymenobacter sp. | reverse complement strand
AGATTGGCTCCGATGATTGTCCGCACTCCCTAGCTCACCCCTTCCCTACCGGCAAGTTTAGGCCATGTAGTGCTTCCACCAATACTGGAATACAATCAGGGCCCAAATGCGTGCGTGCGCATCGCCTGGACTGCTGGAGAACAGTTGTTTTTTAAGCTTTTGCACGGCGGCCACGTCAAAAATGCCTTGTCCGGCTACGAAGTCATCGGCCAGTAGGTCTTGCTCGATGAGTGGGCGCAGCTCGCCGCGCATCCACTTCAGCAAAGGCACCTCGAAGCCGTGCTTGGGGCGGTCGTAAAGCTCGGGCGGCAGCATGGGCCGAAAGGCGTCCTGCACGATGCGCTTCTTCATGCTGCCGTCGACCTTGCTGCTGCCGGGCAGGGAGCAGGCAAAGTCGACCACTTTGTAATCCAGGAAGGGCGTGCGCACTTCCAAGGAGTTGGCCATGCTCATCAGGTCTACCTTGGTGAGCATGTCGTAAGGTAGCACCAGCTGCATATCGGTGAGCAACACCTCGTTGAGGTCACCATCGGCATGAATATTCTCCAGAATATCCTTGCGGCGCTTGGTAGCCAGCTTCTTGTCAACCTTGCGCCGACTGGCGGGGCTCAGCAGGTCGGCAGCTTCTTTTTCAGAGGCAAAACTGGCCCAGTCCCAATATCGGTCCTTGGGCCCGCTGAGCATGCCGCGCGAGAAGCGCTGAAACTGTCGGATTTTATTACCAAAATACGAGTTGCGCGACTTAGGAAGGATGTCCCAGAGCAAGTTCAGGCCGGTTACGGCTTCGGCCTTGAAGCCGCCCTGCCGCACCTTAAAGTCGCCCATGTGCTTGTTGTAGCCGCCAAAAATCTCGTCAGCACCGTCGCCGCTCAGCGCCACCGTTACGTGCTGCCGGGTGCGCTGCGAAAGCACGTGCACGGCCAGGGCCGACGAGTCGGCAAACGGCTCGTCGAAGTAGTCCAGCATCTGAAACAGATGCTCGTATAAGTCGTCGTTACTGAGCGAAAACACCGTGTGGTTGGTGTTGTGCATCTTCGCTACCAGGTTGGCGTACTTGGTTTCGTCGAAGAAAGGCTCGTCGCGGAAGCCGATACTGAACGTGTTGAGGTGCGGCGTGTGGCGGGCGGCCAGCGCCGTAATCACGCTGGAGTCGATGCCACCGCTCAGGAACGAGCCCAGTGGCACGTCGGCTACCAGGCGGCGTTCTACGGCCTCATCCATGAGCGTCACCAGCTTTTTTTGCTGCTCGTCGTAGGTCAGCTTGTTCTTGGCTACCTTCTTGGGGTCGTACGGAATCTTGTACCAGCGCTTGCGCACCACCTTGTTGCCCTGAATAAAGAGGTAATGGCCGGGTAGCAATTTCTTGATACCCTTGAAGATGGTAGCCGGCCCCGGAATGTAGTTGAGCTGCAAATACTGTCTCAGCGCCACATAGTCAATCTTGCGCTGCACGCCTAAAGCCAGCAGCGATTTTAGCTCGGAGCCGAATAGCAGCTGGTCTTCGTCGCGGTACACGTGCAACGGCTTCACCCCGTAACGGTCGCGGGCGATGAAGAGCGAGTTCTCCTCCTTATCGTAGATGGCCAGGCCAAAAAAGCCGTTGAGCTTCTTGATAAAACCGCGACCCTCGCTGATATACAGGTTCAGGATAACCTCCGTATCGGTCTGCGAATGAAAGCGGTAGCCTTTACGCACCAGCTTTTCGCGCAGCTCCTGAAAGTTGAAGATTTCGCCGTTGAAGACGATGGTGTAGCGGCCGGCCTCGTCGGTCATGGGCTGGTTGCCATCAGCCGAGAGGTCGAGGATGGCCAGGCGGCGAAAGCCCAGCCCCACGCAGTCGTAGACAAAGTGACCTTGCGAGTCGGGCCCGCGGCGCACAATGGCGTCGGTAGCGGCTTGCAAACGAGATAAGGCCAGCCGGCCAGAGTCAGAGAAGGCGTAAGCGCCGGTTATTCCACACATAGCTAGTGGGCAAAGATACACGGCCGCTTAAGCTTGGCGGCCGTCGGCGGGCGGTAGCCTTTGCGAAAAGCTCATTTTACTTGCGGCGCAACCCCCAGCGCACGGGAGTAGTAAAGCCAATTGCCGGCTCATTGCCCGCGACTTTTCGTTTTTCCCTACCCCCACCCTATGGATTTACAGCAGCAATTCGATGCCGCCGTGCAGCAGGTTAATAATCTACCCGATGCCACCGCCGCTCAGCACATGACTGACCTGTATGGCCTCTACAAGCAAGCTACCGATGGCGATGTCAACATGAAAACCAACGAGGTAGACCCCGAGGCCGCCGACCAGGCCAACGGCCCGGCTGGCCTCTCGCAGGCGCAGTGGGAGTCGTGGGACAAGTACAAGGGCCTCTCGGAAGAGGATGCCAAGCGCCAGTACGTGGCCAAAGTAGCCGAGATAACCGGCGCGGACGCCAGTGGCACCGAGGCTGGTCTAGTACCCTCCGATGCCCTCACCAATGCCCCTGAAGCGCCCCCTACCCCCCTCATTGCCGAGAAGGAGAATGATACGTTGGCTCGCCAGGCCAACTTTAGCCCTGGCCAAAGCACCGGCGGCCTGCGCGGCGATATTACCGGCGGCGCGCCTTATGGAGGCGAGGATGATTTGAAGGGTGCGCAGCTTTAAGCTGTTAGCTAGTAGCTGTTAGCTTTTCGAGCAAGGCTAACAGCTACTAGCCAGCAGCTGACAGCTCTATTAAAGGCACTTACGATACAGATTAAACAAGATTCTCCGGTCCTGTTCAGTCAGTTCTGTACCGCTTTCGGCCGACGCGAAATGCCGCTTAAAGGCGCTTACTGCTGCCGGCAAATCACGCGTGTCGTAGCCGATAATGCGCAGAGCCTCGCGCGGCGTGATGCCGGGCCCTACCCCGCCTAGCGAATCTAAGGCAAATGGGGCGGCCGTGGTATCGGTCAGCACCGCCGCGTCGTACCAGAGGCCGAAGCCGCGCTCAGCCAGCTTGGGCCAGGGAAACAGCGCGCTCGGGTCGTTCTTTCGCGTGGGGGCAATATCACCGTGGCCGATGAAGTTGGCAGCCGGGATGTTATACGCCCGCTTTAAGCTGCTCAATACCCGCAACAGGCTCGTAATCTGTGCCTCCGCAAAAGGCTCAGTGCCGTCGTTGTCTAACTCAATGCCAATCGAGCACGAGTTCACATCCGTGACGTTGCCCCAGCGGGCCACGCCGCCGTGCCAGGCCCGCAGGTAGTCGTTGAGCATGTGGTAGGTCTGGCCATCGCGCCCAATCACGTAGTGCGCGCTCACCTGCGAGCGCGGCAGGGTAAACGTTTTCAGGGTCTCATCCACGCTGTGCTGCGCCGTGTGGTGGATGATGACGTAGTTGGGCTTGCGCAAGTTGAAGTTGGTAGTGCCCACTGAGTAGCGGCCGGCCGGCACGCTGTCGGGCGCTGCCGGCATGGTTTGCAAAGAGCGGGTAAAATCCCGCGCTTGCTGCTTGTAGAAGCGGTTGGTGGCCGCGTAAGGATTTTTGACGCATGAGGCTATCGTTGCGCTAAGCACCAGTAAAACTAGGGGGGTAGCAAGTCGCTGCATAAGCTCAACTAGTGTTATATCAAGTGTAAAAGTACGCGGCGGGCTGATGCGTCAAAGCTGGTAAACATTCAATGAAAAGCCCTCGCAATACGCATTGCGAGGGCTTTTGAGCCTAAAGAAAGCGGCGTCTTACTTGGCGTACGCTACCGAGCGCATCTCCCGAATCACAGTCACTTTAATTTGACCGGGATATTGCATTTCCTTCTCGATTTTCTGCGAAATCTCGAAGCTCAGCTCGCCAGCGCGCTCGTCGCTTACGTTCTCGGCATCCACAATCACGCGCAGCTCGCGGCCGGCCTGGATGGCGTAGGTCTGGTTGACACCCTTGAAGGCGCCGGCCGTTTCTTCCAGCTGCCGCAGGCGCTTGATGTAGCTCTCCATCATCTCGCGGCGGGCGCCAGGGCGCGAGCCCGAAATGGCGTCGCAGGCCTGCACGATGGGCGAGATAAGCGCCGTCATCTCCATCTCGTCGTGGTGAGCGCCGATGGCGTTCACCACGTCGGGGTGCTCCTTGTACTTCTTGGCCATTTCCATGCCCAGGATGGCGTGGGGCAGCTCGGGCTCCTCGGTGCTCACCTTGCCAATATCGTGGAGCAGGCCAGCGCGGCGGGCGTGTTTCACGTTCAGGCCCAGCTCGGCGGCCATCGTGGCGCAGAGGTTGGCTACTTCGCGGCTGTGCTGCAGCAGGTTCTGGCCGTACGAAGAGCGGAAGCGCATGCGCCCCACCATCCGAATCAGCTCGGGATGCAGGCCGTGAATGCCAAGGTCGATAACCGTGCGCTCGCCGGTTTCGATAATTTCCTCCTCGATTTTCTTGGTCGTTTTGGCTACAATCTCCTCCACGC
>CALMOO010000261.1:457-12057 GCA_937871705.1 uncultured Hymenobacter sp. | reverse complement strand
CACGCGCGCCGGGTGAATGCGGCCGTCTTTCACCAGCAAGTGCAAAGAGAGGCGCGCAATTTCGCGGCGCACCGGGTCGAAGCCCGAGATAATAATGGCCTCGGGCGTGTCGTCCACAATCACTTCTACCCCCGTCGCGGCTTCCAGCGCCCGGATGTTGCGGCCCTCGCGGCCAATAATTTTACCCTTCACGTCGTCGCTCTCGATGTTGAACACCGACACGCAGTTCTCAATGGCATGCTCCGAGGCCGTGCGCTGAATGGTTTCGAGCACTACCTTCTTAGCATCTTTAGTGGCCGTGAGCTTGGCCTGCGCCACGGTATCCTTGATGTAGGACGAAGCTTGCAGCTGCGCCTCATTGCGCAGGCTTTCAACTAGTTGCTCGCGGGCTTCGGCGGCGGTGAGGCCCGCTACCTGTTCGAGCTGGCTTTGCACGGCGTGCAGTTGGGCTTCGGCTTCCTGCTGCTTGGCTTGCAGTTCGGCCACGGTAGTTTCGTGCTTTTGCTGGCGCTTTTCTTCCTGCTGCTCGAAGCGATTGCGCTGGTGCTCGGCATCAGCCTGCAGCTTTTCGCGGGTTGCCTCCAGGTCCTTCTCTTTTTGCTGTAGCTGCTCCAGCTGCTTCTGGGTGGTGTCGGTCAGGTGCTTAATGCTCTGCTCCTGAGCCAGTACGCCCTGGCGGCGCTCGGTTAGCTCTTGGTCGAGGGCCGCTTTTAGACGCTGGCTTTCTTGTTCAAATTCGCGGCGCTGGCGCTTCTGCTCCTGCTCGTACTCGTTCTTAAGGTTGCGAAACTTGTCTTTCGACTGTTGAATGCGTTCGTCGCGGGTGCGGGTGGCCTGCACCTCCGCTTCTTCAAGGAGCTGGCGGGCACGGGCCTGGGCCTCCGCCTCGTGGTCCTGCCGGGCTTTACTAGCCAACTGCCGCCCGATGACCAGCCCGCCAATCAAGGCGATGACGGCCGTCAAGACGCAGTATAAAAGTGTGAATGACATAAAGTTATGGAATTGAAGTGAATCAAAACCATAGCCATAGGCGAGTTGCCAGGCCGGGGTAGGCGGGGCCGCTTGCCCGGCCGGCCCGGCCGGGCCAACGAAGTATGGGTGCTACCCGGCCGCCGTCAAGCGGCCAGCACCACGCCAGAAAGCAGCTCGTCCAAGCGCGCCAGGCGCTCGGTGAGGGCTGCATCGGTTCCATCCTTTTCTTTGCTGACTTTCAAGGAGTCAGCCATGGTGGCGAGCGCTACCATCGCCAGCAGGTCTTGTTTATCCTGAATACCATACTGCTCCCGAAACTCGCGCAGCCGTTCGCTGAGCTGCCGGCCAGCCAGGCGCAGGCGCTCTTCGTCGGCCACGGCCACCCGCATGGGGTAGTCGCGGTCAGCAATGCGAATTTTAATGGCTAAGTCGCTCATAGCGGGGTAGTTGGCAGATTCAGTAGGTGAAGGGAGGCTAGTCCCTCAAATAGGCAAGGCACTTATCTAATTCGCGGATGTATTCGTTGAGGCGTTGTTTCAGCTCGTTGGCCTGGGTGGGTTCCCCGCCGGCTATAGTCTGGACAAGTTTAACAATGTTTTCTTGGTTTTGATACTCACGCAATTGCTTTTCGCGCTCACGGCCATCGGCACGCAGGTGCTCGATGGTGGTGCGGGCATCGGCCAGCTCTTCCCGCACCTGCTGATAGGCAGCCACTAAAGTGGTCACCTGCCGCTCTAAGCGGTCGAGTTGCGCATGCTGTTGAGACGAAGCCACGAAAAAATAGTAATTGCTCCGCGAAGTTAACTCCTCTGGATTGAGAAACAGCTTTTCTTCATATTAGAGCGGGTTTAGAAACAAAAAAGCCCGTCACTAGCGGCAACGGGCTTTGTATAAGTAGTTCAGGCGGTCAGTTTCCCGCTCGCTCCTTTGGTAAGTTCCTCAGCCAACCGGAGAGCAGGGTTGTACCCGGCAGGGCTTGCTCTCGCTACCTACTTGCGAATTAGCGCGCCCGCTTGCTTCTCAAATTGCTGAATCAGCCGCTGCATTACCTGGTCGATGGCTTGGTCGGTGAGCGTCTGCGTAGGGTCTTGCAGGGTGAAGCTGACGGAGTACGACTTTTTGCCGTATTCGAGGCGGTCGCCGGCGTACACGTCGAACACGTTGAGGTCGCGCAGGAGTTTTTTCTCGGTGCGCTGCGCAATGGTGCGCAGCTGCTCGAACGTCACATTCTGGTCAACGACCAGCGACAAGTCGCGGCGCACCTCCGGGAAGCGCGGCAGCTCGCGGGCTACCAGCGTGGCCTTGTACTTTTTGAGCAGCCAGTCCCAATCCAACTCGGCGTACCACACGGGCTGGCTCACGTCGAGGCGCTTGAGCAGGGCCGCCGACACGGCTCCTACGTTCCCTAGCCCCTGGTTTTGAGTTAATAGCGTGAGGCCGCCTGCCAGGTATGGGTGCTGCGTAGGCTGTGAGCCGGGCTGCGCGTGGCCTAGTGCCGCCAGCACCTGCTGCGCTGCTCCGGCCGCATCGTGGAAAGTGGCTTTGGCCGACGGATGCTGCCAGGTTTCGGCGGTGGCGTGGCCGGTCAGGTACAGGGCCAGCACGTTCTTTTCCCGGTACTTGCCATTTTCGCCGAGGTGGTAGGTTTTGCCGAACTCGTAGAGCTTGAGGTCGCGCTGGCGGCGATTGAGGTTGTGGCGCACCACTTCGAGGCCCGAAGTCAGCAGCGTAGGCCGCATCACGTTCAGGTCCTGGCTGTTGTAATTCAGGATGCGCACCAGCGAGGCGTCGGGCGCATCGGCTTTCTCGAAATACTGCGAGTTGGTGAGCGAGTTCGTCAGAATCTCCGTAAAGCCCTGGCCACTGAGCAGGTCGGCGATTTTCTGGCGTACCACCTCGGGGTCGGGGTTAGGGAAGGGCGACAAGAACGAGGCCGCGTTGTGAGGCCGCAGTGCCACGTTATTGTAGCCGTAGATGCGCAGGATTTCCTCTATCACGTCTGCTTCGCGGGTCACGTCCACCTTGTAGGGCGGCACGGCCAGCAACCACTCTTTGGAAGTATGAGCTGCTTCTCGTAAGGTTGATTCCTGCTCTATTTTAATGTCTAGCCCGGTCAGGATTTCGCGAATGCGCGCCTCCCCTATTTCCTGGCCAATGAGCTTGTGCACGCGACTAAGGCGCAGGCGCACCTGGTTGTTCGGAATGAGGTGAGGGAACTCGTCTACCACCGGCGCGGCCACGCGGGCGCCGGCTACTTCTTGCAGCAGCAGCGCGGCGCGCTTTAGCGCTACCGGCACCATGTAGGGGTCGGTGCCGCGCTCGAAGCGAAACGATGCATCGGTTTTGAGGCCGTGCACCTGGCTGGTGCGCCGCACGCCGGCCGGCGTGAAATAAGCGCTTTCTAGAAACACGCGGGTAGTTCCTACCCCCACCCCAGATGCCTTGCCGCCGAAGACGCCGGCCAGCGCCATCGGCGCGCCAGTAGCATCGGCAATCACTAGGTCGTCGGCTTGTAAGGTGCGTTCTACCCCATCCAAAGTCACGAACTTCCCGCCGGCCTCAGCGCGCTTTACCCGGATTTTTTCGCCCGTAATCTGGTCGGCATCGAATGCGTGCAGCGGCTGCCCCAGCTCGTGCAGCACGAAGTTGGTTACGTCCACCACATTATTAATCGGCGAGAGGCCGATGTTGCGCAGCCGGCGCTGCAGCCAATCGGGCGACGGGCCCACCGTCACATTATCCAGCAGCAAGCCGGCGTAGCGCGGGCAGGCTTGGTCATCTTCTATCGTTACGGCGATGTTGGCGCCGCTGTGGGGGGTAGTAAAGCTGCTCACGTCGGGCAGGTGCGCGGGCTGGCCCAGCAGCGCACGCAGCTCGCGGGCCACGCCGTAGTGCGAGGCCGCGTCGGCGCGGTTCGGTGTGAGGCCGATTTCAATTACCGTATCAGCCGTCAGGCCGAAGTACTCGGCGGCAGGCGTGCCATCGGGCAGGTCGGTGTCGAGCACCATGATGCCAGCGTGCGACTGCCCCAGGCCGATTTCGTCCTCCGCGCAAATCATGCCTTCCGAGGCCGCGCCGCGGATTTTCGATTTCTTAATCTTGAACGGCTCGCCCACGGTGGGGTGCAGCTCGGCGCCTTCCAGCGCCACCACCACGCGCTGGCCGGCGGCCACGTTGGGCGCGCCGCACACGATTTGGCGGGGGGTAGCGTCGCCCACATTCACGGTAGTCAGGCTCAGCTTGTCGGCGTCGGGGTGGCGCTCGCAGGTGAGCACCGTGCCCAGCACCAGCCCGCGCAGGCCGCCCGGAATGCTTTCCAAATCGGTCAGGCTCTCCACTTCGAGGCCAGAGCCGGTGAGCAGCGCGCCGACCTCATCGGCCGGGAGGGGGGTAGGGAATAAGGTTTTAAGCCAGTCGAAGGAGATAGTCATTGCCAAGGATGCGGCGGCATTTTGGGGGCCAGGCGCAGGCCGCAAAGGTACAGCCTGGTTTGGGCGCGCCGAAAAATGCGTCTAAGCCAGTTCAGCCTGGCCTTTCAGTCATGCGATAGTACAGCTGTATAGTTCTTATCTCCTATATTTAATGTTGAAAGGTACCAAAGGCTCTCTTTTATGCAGTCATTGACTTTGATTCTCCTCGGCACCAGGGGCTTGCGGTGTTTCCATCGCCTTGGCCATTGAAGCCAGGCTAAGCACTGAATCTAAGGCTTTCACCGCTTGTAGTTGCCCTACTACTTACTCACTGCTCATGCGCCACACCTATTTCGCGCCGCATCCGGCGCTGCTGGAGTACATCGATAGTGTGTTCGTGGTGAGCATCGATTTTACGGCGGGCGCTGGCTTGTCGCCCATCTACCCGTTTGTGCCGACGCACAACCGGTTCTTGTGCTTCTACCTGCAAGACCAGGTGAAAGTGAAAAAGCAAGCCGGCGACTTTGCCACCAAAGCCCGGTCCATCATCATTGGGCCGCAGCTAACGCCGGTTACCCTCGATTTGGGGCAGCAGCACGAGACAGTAGTGGTGAACCTGAAACCCGCCGGCATGTACCGGCTGCTGGGCATCCCGATGGCCGAGCTGGTCGACTGTGACTACGACGCCCGCCTGGTTATGGGCCGCGAAATTGATGAGCTGCTCGACCGCCTCCAGGCCGCGCCGGGCCACTTCGAGCGCAATGCCATCGTTCAGCGCTACCTGTTGGGCAAGCTGCCGCAGCTAAAACCGATGCTGCCCTTCGACCTGGCCATGCAGCAGCAGGTGCAAGCCAGCGGCAACCTGCCCATCGAGCGCGTAGCCGCTCAGGCCTGCCTCAGCCGGCGGCAGTTCGAGCGCAAATCCTACGAGCGTCTGGGCTTTGCGCCCAAACTGTACAGCCGAATGATTCGCTTTTCCCACGCCTACAAGTACAAAGAAACCTCGCCGCACTCCTCCTGGACCGAAATTGCTCACCGCTGCGGTTACTTCGACCAGATGCACTTTATCCGGGATTTTAAGTCGTTCGCGGGCTTCGCCCCCAGCATGCTCAAGCAAGAGGACGTGGAGAAATCAGTGCTTTTCCGAACCATGGAGGATTTGTCTATTTCCTTCTAGGCTCTGGTTTATAGTAGCTTGACAATGTCGCATTTATACTAGTAGCCGGATTTTCATGCCGGTACATTTGGGCAAGTTTCACAATCCATCTAACCGCCAGATTCATGAAGACAATTTTGCTCGCGCTCGGCGCCGCCTCGCTCCTCACCTTGCCCGCGGCCGCGCAGCTGGCCACCACCGCCAATCATGCCACCACTGCTACCACTAGCAGCTCTCTCACGGCCGATGAGCAGCTATTTACCAAGCTCATCGGGCAGGTAGGCACGGCTATCGAACAGCACGACATGACGGCGCTCGGGCAGTACATGGCGCCGGAGTACGTGCACTATAACCCCAACAATGGCAGTAGCAACCGCCCTGAGGAACTGGCCTACATAGGCACGTGGTCAAATACTACGGTAAAAACAATAACCCCCGTGAAAGTCAACCACTATGGCAACACGGTCATCACGGTGGCGACTACGGTATTTAGCGGGGAAGAAGGCGGCAAGGCGTTCAAAAGCACCATCCAGATGATGATAGCGTGGGTGCTGCGCGATGGCCGCTGGCAGATGGCTGTGATGCAGTCGAAGCTAATGCCAGCCTAGCCGCACCCACCTGCCTGCTTAAGGGCGTGGTTGCCAGTAGGCATCAGGGTCTAGGGCCGATACGCCAGCTCGCCCGCCGTTACGGGCACCGTCAGGCGGTTGTCGGCGGGCGGCTTGGGGCAGCTATAGTCGTGGTTGTAGGCACAGTACGGGTTGTAGGCCTGGTTGAAGTCCAGCGTCACCTCAGTGGCTTCGGAGGGGGGTAGGGCCAGGTCGAAGTAGCGGCCGGCTTCGTAGGTCTGCCGGCCGTTGGTGGGGTCGGTGAAGGGCACAAACAGCTGCTTGTCGCCGGCTTTTTGTAGCAGCACTAGCTTTTGAGGTTTGCCGGCAAGCTCAAACTCGGCGGTGCCCCAGCGCTGGTAGCTTTCGGGGCCGCCGGTGCTCATGGCAATGGCCTGCGGCACCAGCACCGGCAGGCGCGTGAGGGTGGCTGCCACCCGAAACTCAGCTGCCGGCGGAAAGTAGCGCAGCCCCGCAAAGGTGGCCTGTTGCGCGCCCACTACCGGCGAGCTGGTGCCCGACCGAAAGGCCTGGTCTTTCTGCAGCCGCGCTTGGCGCAGCTGCGCCATGTAGGCTTCGTCGAGCACCGGTGGCGCCTGGCTGCCCGACCAGCTGTAGGCAATCAGCCCGAGCACGGCTACTAAAAGCAAGGCTAGGCTCAATTTTTTCATGGGGTTGATTTTTTATTGCACAAGCCCTTTGTGCTCATCTTGTTCGCCCAGCGCGTTTTTGAGGTCAAGCAGTAGCGCGAATTACAAAGTTCGCGCTACTGCCTACTTACGCAATAACCCAATACCTCACAGCAAGCCTTCATCGCCGAAGCTGTAGTAGCCGTGGTCGGTATAAATAAGATGGTCAAGAATCGGCAAATCCAGGAAATTGCCGGCCTCTTTCAGCTTCTTGGTCAGGCTGATATCGGTGGCGCTGGGCTGGCGGTTGCCGCTGGGGTGGTTGTGCACCAGAATGATGCTACTGGCCAGGCTTTCGAGAGCGTGCTTGAAAATTAGCTTGGGGTCGGCGACGGTGCCGGCCACGCCGCCGCTGCTGATTTTCTCGCTGCGCATCACCACGTTGGCTCTATTCAGGAGCACCACCCAGAATTCTTCGTGGGGCAGGTCTTGCAGCTGCGGGCGCACTAGGTGGTAGATGTCGCGCGAGCAGGTGATGGTGGTGCGGCGGCCCGCGCCGCTTTCTTTGCGGCGGCGGCCCAGCTCCAGGGCGGCCATTACGGTAATGGCCTTGGCTGGGCCAATGCCGGGGTGGCGGCACAGCTGCTTGAGGCTCAGGCGCGCCAGCTCGTTGAGGTCGTTGTCCACGGCTTGCAGCATGAGCTTGCCCACATCCACGGCCGTGAGCTTGGTGGTGCCCGAGCCCAGCAAGATGGCAATGAGCTCAGCATCGGAGAGGGCGGCGCGGCCCTTCTGCATCAGCTTTTCGCGGGGGCGGTCTTCCTCGGCCCAGCTTTTAATGCCGAAGCTGGCCGGGATAGCGTATAACTCGGGGGTAGGCAGGTCGTCTTCGGACAGATTATCAACTGCTTGCATAATTGGTAAGGATAAGTAAAGCCAAAAGGTAAAATAAAATAATGGGGTGTGCGTCAGCCGCTGCGGCCCAGGCCGGGCCAACCCAAACCGCGGGCCGGCCGTTTGGCCTGATACTATGCTGAATCGCGTTGTTTTCTGGGGTGTTTTTCTGGCCCTTTTGCTGGCCGAGCTATACGGCTACGTAGCCGTGCGCACGGCCCTGGCTCCCGCTACGCCCGCTGGCCGGCGCGGCCTGGCCATCGGCTATTGGGTGCTGACCTTGGGTATTTGGGGCCTGGCCATCTGGGCGGCTTCGACGCGGCACAACGGGCCTACAGTGCTCAAAAGCTACCTGCTGGCGGCACCGCTGGTGCTGCTGGCCGCCAAGTTCGTGGTGCTGCTGCAGCTGCTGCTCGAAGACGTGACGCGCCTGGGGCGCTGGGCGGCGCGCCTTGGTAGTCCAGCGGGGGGTAGCACGGCGCCGCCGCTCACGCGCAGCCAGTTTCTGAGCCGACTGGCGCTGGGGCTGGGCGCGGTGCCGCTGCTGGCGCTCATCTGGGGCATGGTACGCGGTAAAACCGACTACCAGGTGCGGCGCGTGGTACTGCGCTACCCCAACCTGCCAGCGGAGTTTGATGGTTTTAAGGTGCTGCAAATCTCCGACTTGCACACGGGCTCATTCGAGAGTACCGAGCCGCTACGCCGGGCCGTGGCCCTCATCAATGCCCAAAAAGCCGACCTCATTGTGATGACCGGCGACCTCGTGAACGACCGCGCCCCGGAGGTGGAGCCGCACATTCCGGCGCTGGCGGGCATCCGGTCCGATTTGCCGATTTTCTCTATCCTGGGCAACCACGACTACGGCGACTACGTGCAGTGGCCGAGCCTCGAAGCCAAGCGCGAAAACCTCCAGCGCCTAGCCCGCAACCACGCCAAAATCGGGTGGCGGCTGCTGCTTGATGAGAGCCACACCATCCGGCGCGGCGCAGCGGAGTTGGCCATTCTGGGCGTGCAGAACTGGAGCAGCCACCCCAACTTTCCCAAACACGGCAACCTGACCCAGGCCCATGCGGGCAGCGGCAGCGCGCCGTTCAAGATTCTGCTCTCGCACGACCCTTCGCACTGGACGGCGCAGGTACTTGATTACAAAGACATTGACCTCACGCTGAGTGGCCACACCCACGGCATGCAGTTCGGTGTGAACCTGCCTGGCCTGAAGTGGAGCCCCGTGCAGTACTCCTACCCCCAGTGGGCTGGCCTGTACGAGCAAGGGCGCCAAAAGCTGTACGTGAATGTGGGCCTGGGCTACCTGGGCGTGTCGATGCGGGTAGGCTTTCTGCCCGAAATCACGGTGCTCGAATTGCGGCGCGCCTAAGCGAGCGGCTTCTTGTAACCTGCACAGTTGGTCTTCGTTAAAGCGCTCCACACCCCTTTCTTTTCTTTCTCTCATATGAAAAACTCTTTGTTGTTACTCGCGGGCGCTACCGCCCTTTCCCTGGCCTCGTGCTCGCAGGAGAAAACATCCGACACTACGACCACTACTACCACGGCGCCCGCCGATGCCACGGCCACGGCTACCCCCGACACGGCCGTGTACCGAAGCCGCTCGCAGCGCGTGGCCGATAAGTTTGTCTCGGATATGAAAATCTCCGATGAGGCTACGAAAGCTAAAATCCGCGCGGCCTACTACAACCGCTCGAAGCGCTACGCCGCGCTTCACGATAAGTACAAATCTGACACGACCGGTATGGCCGCCGAAATGCGCCAGTACACCACCGACACCGACACGGAGTTCGAGAGCATCCTGACCGACCCGGCGCAGTACCAGTCGTACCAGTCGTCGCGTACGACGTATGACGAGTCGAACTACCTGGACGACACCAACTCGGGCGCGGCCGCCTCGTCGGCTACTACCCCCACCGACGAGTCGGGCGCTACGCAAACTCCAGCTTCGACAGATAACAGTGCTACCAGCAGCACCGATGCTAGCACCGGCAGCACCATGAGCAGCGGCGCCGCCGTAAAAGCCTCGAAAACCAAGCTGGAAGACGGCACGAAAATCAAGGTGAAAGACGATGGCAAAGTGAAGGTGAAGAACGGCGACGGCAGCAAAGCCAAGATGTAAGCTAACCGCCTGGAAGGGCTTGTTTGTCTATAAAAAGTCCGCGTCTGCAACGACGCGGACTTTTTTTGTTTCTTTCAGTGGCAGCTTTGCACCAAAATTGCGTTAAAGGGTTCGTGCTTCGCCTTCTTGTGAGTTATTTTTTCCCGTATCGCCTGGCGGCTTTTCTGCTGATACTCAGTGGGCTGCTCTTAGCCAGGCAGGCGCAGGCCCAGGCGGGCGCCCCCAACCCAACTGTGCGGGTAAGCGGCACCGTATCGGCGGCCGGCACCCGCGAGCCCATTCCGGGCGCCACGGTGCAGGTGCAGCGCACGCGCCGGGGCGTGGCGGCCGATATCCAAGGCGATTTTCTGGTGACGGCGCTCGCTACCGATACGCTGCTGTTTCGGGCCGTTGGCTTTAAGCCCAAGCGCTTCGCGCTCAGCAACACGACCCTTTCGCAACTGGTGGTGCAGATCGCGCTGGTGCGCGACTCGGTAAGGCTCAGCGAGGTGCGCATTACGGCCGACCGCCCCGACCGCGCCAGCATCAACCGTGCCCTGCGCAATATGAAGCCCCCTACCCCCCCCGCGGTGAAGGTGCCCAAGCGCGCGCCCAAGCCCAAGCCGCTGTTTGCCGTCGACTCGACCGCGCCCAAAGCCGAGGCACCTACCATCAGCGGCTCGAACGTGGACTGGCTCTACGACCAGTTTTCGCGCCAGGGCAAGGAGCGCCGCAAAGTAGAGCAGCTCAAAGCCAACGATGCCGCTGAAAAAGCCTTGGAAAAGCGCGCGCAGTACAACAAGGCGTTCAAGGATAACCGCGGCTACGAGTAATTTCAATTAGCAGCCATTAATTATCATCTTAGCTATGCCTGCTAACTGATGATTGATAACTGAACGTAGTGCCGGCTTCTCGCGTAAGCGAGGAGAATATGAGAATCGGTTATCCCTGCGTCAATGAGACGCTTGATTGCAGCGCGGCTACCACGTTCCGGCTGGCCTCGTACTCGGAGGAGCGCCTGCTGACGACAGTGGCCACCAACCTGGCTTGCCTGCAGCGCATCTTGGAGTGGAACGTAGCGCACGGGCTGCACTTTTTCCGCATGGGCTCGGGCATTGTGCCGTTTGGCTCGCACGAGGTGAATACGTTTCCTTGGCAAACGCATTTTAAGAGTGAGTTTCGGGAAATTGGAGACTTTATCCGGCAGCACAACATGCGGATTTCGTTTCACCCCGACCAGTTTGTAGTGCTCAATTCACCCGACCCGGACATTGTGCGTCGCAGCATTGATGAGCTGATTTACCAGGGCTCGATGCTGGATTTGATGGAGCTCGACTCGACGGCCAAGCTGCAAATACACGCCGGCGGCGCCTACGGCGACAAGGGCTCGGCGCTGGCCCGCTGGACCGACACCTTCCACACCCGGCTGCCCGAGGCGGTGAAGGTGCGGCTGGTGGTAGAGAACGACGACCGCCTCTACAGTCTGCGCGAGTGCCTGAGCCTGCACGATATGACGGGCGTGCCCATTTTGTTCGACAACTTCCACCACGAGTGCCTCAATCATGGCGAGCCCATGCGCGAGGCCCTGCGCCTGGCCGCTGAGACCTGGGACCCCGCCCGCGACGGCGCGCTGATGATGGACTACAGCTCGCAGTCGGTGGGCGAGCGCAAGGGCAAGCACACCGATAGCCTCGTGCCCGAGCTGTTTCGCGGCTTCCTGGCCGACCTCGACGGGCTGGAGGTGGACATGATGCTGGAAATAAAAGACAAAGAGGCGAGCGCGGTAAAAGGCATTGCCATCTTGCGCGAGTTGGGGCTGGTGCCGCC
>CALMOO010000261.1:0-447 GCA_937871705.1 uncultured Hymenobacter sp. | reverse complement strand
CCGGCTACGAGCCGCCGGTGTTTGCGCCGCGGCCCAGCCTCACCGACGCCGAAGGCAACCCTCTTGTAGCCGCCAAAAAGCCCCGCAAGGCAACGGCTAAAGCCGCGCCTGACGCCGTGCCTACCCCCCCGGCCGAGTCTGAGCCCGCGGCTCCGGCCAAGGCCCGCCGCAAAGCCACGCCAAAGCAACCTACCTGAATATCCTACCCCCCGCATTTTTCTTAACCCCTCGCGCCTGCTGCGCTTTTCTTATGAACGACTTACTTCAAGCTACGCTTTCGGGCCTGCAAAACGGCTTAACCAGCCTGCCCCTGGGCTCGGCGATGGACAATACCGAAACCTGGCAGCAACAGTTTCTGCAAAGTGGCGCCCCTGAATTTCAAGACATTGCCCGCGAAATCGGCAACTTGCAGTCACTGCTCAGTAGCGGTAATCTCAGCGCCATTGC
>CALMOO010000260.1:22139-22378 GCA_937871705.1 uncultured Hymenobacter sp. | reverse complement strand
ATCCATCTTGCTGCTGGTCACCTTGCCCACGATTTCTTTCCGCATGTTGCGGTCCGAAGCATTGTCGTGAGCCGGCAACAGGTTTTCTTGAGTCGGTTCCATTACTAGGCTTTGTTAGAGGCCTGCTCATTGTTCCGACGCGAAACTTCCGTTTGCAGGCGAGCAACGGTTTTGCGGTTGGCCTTCAGGCGGCCGGGGTTTTCGAGCGGGCTGATAGCGTGCGCAAAGCGCATCTGCTG
>CALMOO010000260.1:20389-22108 GCA_937871705.1 uncultured Hymenobacter sp. | reverse complement strand
CATCGGATTAAGCAACGTTATCTACGTAGTCGCGACGAACTACAAAAGAGGTACGAACCGGCAGCTTTTGAGCGGCCAGACGCAGCGACTCTTTTGCGGTTTCGAGGCTCACGCCATCCGATTCAAACATGATTTGGCCAGGCTTCACGCAGGCTACCCAATACTCGGGCGAACCTTTACCCTTACCCATCCGCACTTCAGCAGGCTTCTTGGTAATTGGCTTATCTGGGAAAATGCGAATCCATACTTGCCCTTCGCGTTTCATAGCACGGGTCATGGCAATACGAGCAGCCTCAATCTGGCGAGCCGTAATCCAAGAGATTTCCAGTGACTTAAGCGCGAACGAACCGAAGTCTATGGAGCTGCCGCGGTAGGCTAGGCCTGTTACGCGACCCTTTTGCATCTTGCGATACTTGGTCCTTTTCGGTTGTAACATTTGAGTAAAAAAAGAAAACTTGAAAAATATTAGCAGTGAACCGTACCCTGAACGAAATATTTCAGGATACGGCTCAGACTAGTTTACTGTAACCTAGCGGCGGGGACCACCACCTTGGCCGCCGCGGTTGCCACCGCCAGCGGGGCCACCACCTTGACCACCACGGGGAGCACCGCCCCCCTGGCCGCCTTGGCCACCACGGGGGCCGCCTTGACCGCCACCAGCAGCACCATCACGACGTGGGCCACGGTCGCCATCGCGACGCGGACCACGGTCGTTGCGGTCACCATCGCGGCGCGGGCCACGGTCGCCACCACGGCCACCACGGTCATCACCACCTTGCTGACCGGCCGGAACCTGGTTGGGCGAGAGGTCGGGCTTACCGAATACCTCACCGCGCATTACCCACACCTTGATGCCGATTTTGCCGTACACCGTTTGGGCTTCCGACAGGGCATAGTCGATGTCGGCGCGCAGGGTGTGCAGCGGGGTACGACCTTCTTTGTACTGCTCCGAGCGAGCAATCTCAGCACCACCTAGGCGGCCACCGCACTGAATTTTGATGCCTTCAGCTCCAGCCCGCATAGCAGCCTGGATAGACATCTTCATGGCGCGACGGAAGGAGATACGAGCAGCCAGCTGCTGAGCGATGCTCTCGCCTACTAGGCGAGCGTCCAGCTCGGGGCGCTTAATCTCGAAGATGTTGATTTGAACGTCCTTCTTGGTAATCTCCTTAAGTTCGTCCTTAATCTTATCAACCTCCTGGCCGCCTTTACCAATTACCACACCCGGGCGAGCCGTGTTGATGGTGATGGTAATCCGCTTCAGGGTGCGCTCGATAACGATGCGCGAGATGCCGCCCTTCTGGATACGGGCGTTGATGTACTTGCGGATTTTCTCGTCCTCAACGAGTTTGTCGGCAAAATCCTTGCCGCCGTACCAGTTTGAGTCCCAGCCTTTAATAACGCCGAGTCGGAAACCGACGGGATTTACTTTCTGTCCCATGATTGATTAAGCGTTGGCGGGGGTTTCAGTGGGGGTAGCAGCTGCGAGGCGAGTCAAAGCATTTAGCTCTTTCTTCGACATCTGCGACTCACGCTGCGGGCCTACCGTCAGCGTGATGTGGTTCGAGCGCTTGCGGATGCGGTGACCACGGCCTTGGGGGGCGGGGCGCAGACGCTTCAGCTGACGTCCTTCGTCTACCGAAATCTCGGTAATGCAAAGGTTGGCGTCTTCGATGCGCTCCTCGGGGTTTTTCTGCTGCCAGTTGGCCAGGGCCGACA
>CALMOO010000260.1:18336-20379 GCA_937871705.1 uncultured Hymenobacter sp. | reverse complement strand
GGGCCGACAAGAGCAGTTTCTCCACGCGCTCAGCACCTGAGTTAGCCTCAAAGCGGAGCAGGCCGAGGGCCTGGGTTACGCGCTTACCGCGTACTAGATTGGCTACCAGGCGCATCTTGCGCGGCGAGGTAGGCACGTTACGGAGTTTGGCTACTGCTTCCATCTTAACGCTTGCCTTTATCTTTTTTGGCGACGTGACCACGGAAGTTGCGCGTGGGCGCAAACTCGCCGAGCTTGTGGCCGACCATGTTTTCAGTTACATAGACCGGGATGAACTTGTTCCCGTTGTGGACTGCGAAGGTGTGACCCACGAAGTCAGGCGAAATCATCGAGCGGCGCGACCATGTCTTCACCACCGACTTCTTGCCAGCGCTTTCCAGCGCTTCTACCTTTTTCTCGAGCCGGAAGTCAATGTACGGCCCTTTTTTGAGTGAACGTGCCATATATTACTTCTTGCCTTTGCGGCTGACAATCAGGTTCTCAGAATACTTGTTCTTGTTGCGGGTCTTCTGACCCTTAGCGAAGATACCATTACGGCTACGTGGGTGACCACCCGACGACTTACCTTCACCACCACCCATTGGGTGGTCAACAGGGTTCATGGCTACACCACGAACGCGGGGGCGACGACCAGCCCAACGGTTACGACCGGCTTTGCCCATCACAACGTTCATGTGGTCACCATTCGATACCGTACCAACCGTAGCGGTGCAGGTAACAAGTACCATGCGCATTTCGCCGGAGGGCAGCTTGAGGGTAGCGTAGCGCTCTTCGCGGGCTACAAGCTGGGCATAGGTGCCAGCCGAGCGAGCGATAGCGGCACCCTGACCGGGCTGCAACTCGATGTTGTGCACAATAGTACCGAGGGGCATTTCGCGGAGCGGCAAGGCATTGCCAACTTCGGGAGCTACACCGGGACCCGATACGATAACGGTATCTACGTTCAGGCCCGCAGGGGCGATGATGTAGCGCTTCTCGCCGTCGGCGTAGTGCAGCAAAGCAATACGAGCGGTACGGTTAGGATCGTACTCGATGGTCTTCACCGTGGCCGGAACACCGGCTTTGTCACGCTTGAAGTCCACGATACGATACTGGGTCTTATGTCCACCGCCGATGTAGCGGTTCGACATTTTACCCGAAGAGTTACGACCGCCGCTCTTTTTGAGCGAGGTCAGCAACGACTTCTCCGGCGTCGACGTCGTTAGTTCGTCGAAGGCCGGGGCCACGCGGAAGCGTTGGCCTGGCGTGGTTGGTCTGAGTTTTTTAAGTGCCATTACTAGCTAATTGTGCTTTTGCGGCGAAGGCAATTAGATATTGCCGTAGAAATCGATGATATCACCGTCCTTCAGGGTCACGACGGCTTTTTTGCCGTGGGCGCGACGACCCGAAACCTGGCCACCTTTGGTAGCCTTCGACTTGATTTTGCCAATCGTGCGCATCGTGTTGATGCCGGTCACGGTGACGCCATAAAGCTGCTCGATGTCTTTTTTAATTTGCACCTTGTTGGCCGTGCGTTCCACTTCGAATACGTAGCGGCCGGTTTCGGTGAGGCTAGTAGCCTTCTCGGTGATAATGGGGCGTTTTAGCGTGCTCATTATTCGGCGGAGTTATTAGCGGTCTCGGTATACAGTTGCTCCAGCGAACGCAGGCCATCCTCGCTCAAGAGCAGGGTGTCGGTGTTCAGCAGGTCGTGGGTGTTAAGACCCACGGCGGTCGAAATCTTCACCTTCTGCACGTTGCGGGCGCTGAGAAGCAGGTTTTTGTCGGCAGCTTCGCCAGCCACGTACAGGGTCTTGCGACCGTTGTTGAGCTTCAGGCCATCCAAAACGGCTACGAAATCCTTCGTGCGGGGCGCGCTGAACGCCAGGTTTTCAACCAAAGCCACTTTGCCTTCGCGAGCCAACACCGAAAGGGCCGACAGACGTGCAACGCGCTTAGTTTTCTTGTTCAGCTTGAAGCTGTAGTCACGCGGACGTGGACCGAACATGCGGCCGCCACCTACGAACACACCTGACTTCATCGAACCAGCACGGGCACCACCGG
>CALMOO010000260.1:16647-18326 GCA_937871705.1 uncultured Hymenobacter sp. | reverse complement strand
GATTTCGGCGCGCTCCTTCGATTTGTGCGTACCCTGGCGCTGGTTGGCCAGGTACTGCTTCACGTCGAGGTACATGACGTGCTCGTTCGGCTCGTGGCCGAACACGGCGTCGGACAGCGTAACCTTGCGGCCGGTGTCTTCGCCTTTGCTATTGAATACGGACAGTTCCATCTCTAGTAAGCTTAGCAGGTTATTTCTCCAGGAACACGTAGCCATTCTTGGCACCGGGCACTGAGCCGCTTACCAAAATCAGGTTCTTGTCAGCGACAATACGCATCACCTTCAGGTTCTGAATCTTGACGCGGTCGGTACCCATGCGGCCGCCCATGCGCATTCCTTTGAATACGCGCGAAGGCCACGAGCACGCACCGATAGAACCGGGGTGACGCAGACGATTGTGCTGACCGTGGGTTTGACCACCCACACCTTGGAAATTGTAGCGTTTTACAACGCCCTGGAAACCTTTACCTTTCGAGGTTCCTACTACGTCAACAAACTCACCTTCTTCGAACAGCGTGGTTTCAACCGTGCTGCCCAGCGTGAAAGTGGCGATGTCGTCGGTGCGGAACTCAACGAGGCGCTTCTTAGGGGTGGTGCTGGCTTTGGCGAAGTGGCCAGCCAGAGCCTTAGTGGTACGTTTAGCCTTCTTCTCGCCATAAGCGAGCTGAACAGCGTTATAACCGTCGTTTTCGACAGTTTTAACCTGCGTCACTACGCACGGACCCGCTTCGATGAGCGTGCAGGGAATGTTTTTCCCGTCCGGAGTGAAGAGGCTTGTCATACCGATTTTTTTACCGATGATGCCAGGCATTCTAGTGGATATTAAATGACACAAAAAGAAAAGGCCCGAGTGGCCTTTTCGCTAAGGGAGTGCAAAGGTAGGGAGAATATCTGAGAAATACCAGAGTAGAAAAGAAATAATTGTAGCAATGAGGCATTTAGGTCCGTTTTGATAGCGAGTTTTTCAGTCCCTTTTGATTATTCTACTTAAGTCTGCTTGTCCCCTACGCCCTTAAAAAGCAAAATACTCTGTCAGCCGAAGCCAACAGAGCATTTTGTTAATCGCAATCGCTTTAGCTCAGACTTTAATTTCAACGTCAACGCCGCTAGGTAACTCTAGTTTCATCAGTGCGTCTACCGTTTTGCTGCTAGTCGAGAAGATGTCAACTAAGCGCTTATATGTGCAAAGTTGGAATTGCTCACGGCTCTTCTTATTCACGTGGGGCGAGCGCAGTACGGTGTACTTCTCCTTTTCCGTGGGTAACGGAATAGGACCAACTACAATAGCACCAGTGGCTTTTACTGCCTTCACGATTTTCTCGGAAGATTTATCGACCAAGTTATGGTCGTAGCTTTTCAGCTTGATTCTGATTTTTTGGTTCATGGTTGGTAGAGGCCGATTGCCTCAGAGTTGACAAGCTGAAAGGAAATTATTTACCGCCTTTAATCTTAGCGATGATGGCATCTGCCATGTTTTGCGGTACGGTCTCATAGTGCGAGAAAGTGAGTGAGGCCGAGGCACGGCCTGAAGACAACGTACGCAGGTCAGTTACATAGCCAAACAACTCCGATAAGGGTACATCGGCTTTGATAATCTGGGCACCGCCTTTGGTATCCATGCCCTTCATCAGGCCACGGCGGCGGTTCAGGTCACCTGTTACCGGGCCGGTGTACTCGTC
>CALMOO010000260.1:0-16637 GCA_937871705.1 uncultured Hymenobacter sp. | reverse complement strand
GGGCAAACTACCTCTACGTTCATGATGGGCTCAAGCAGTTTCGGACCAGCCTTGCGGGCTGCTTCGCGAAAACCACCACGGGCGGCAAGTTCGAACGACAGAGCGTCCGAGTCAACGTCGTGGAAAGAGCCGTGGTACAGGCGCACCTTCATGCCTTCGATTGGGAAGCCAGCCAGGGGACCCTGACGCATAGCTTCCTCAAAGCCCTTCTGGATGGGCTGGATAAATTCGCGGGGGATAACACCACCAACAATGGCATTGTCAAATTCAAAACCAGGCTTCTCGGGCTCGGTCTCTTTCGGACCAAGTTCGAACACGATATCGCCGAATTTACCGCGGCCACCAGTCTGCTTCTTGTACGTCTCGCGGTGGTCAACTTTCTTGGTTAGAATCTCCTTATAGGCTACCTGAGGGGCACCCTGGTTGATTTCAACTTTAAATTCCCGACGCATCCGGTCGATGATGATTTCTAAGTGAAGCTCACCCATACCGCGCAATACGGTTTGGCCGGTCTCTTCGTCGGTATTCACCCGCAGTGTTGGGTCTTCCTCAATGAGCTTAGCGATAGCCATACCCATTTTATCAACGTCAGCCTGCGTCTTCGGCTCGATAGCGTAGCCGATTACAGGCTCAGGGAACGACATCGATTCCAGAACCAACGGGCTCTTCTCATCGGTGAGCGTATCACCCGTCTTGATGTCTTTGAAACCAACACCAGCCGCAATATCACCAGCTTGGATGCTATCAATTTGGTTCTGCTTATTGGAGTGCATCTGCATGAGACGCGAAATACGCTCCTTCTTGCCGGTGCGGTTGTTCAGCACGTAGGAACCACCGTTCAGCACACCGCTGTAGCAACGGAAGAAGCATAGGCGGCCTACATAAGGGTCAGTAGCGATTTTGAACGCCAGCGCTGTAAAAGGCTCCGTGTTGTCGGGGTGACGCTCAACTTCCTCGCCATTGTCGGGGTTGGTACCGATGATGGCAGGCATATCGAGGGGCGATGGTAGGTAGGCCATTACGGCATCCAGCATCGTTTGCACTCCCTTATTTTTGAAGGCCGAGCCGCACAATACGGGCGAGAATTTCATGTCGATTACCGCTTTGCGGATAACGACCATCATTTCTTCGCGGGTAATGCTTTCCGGGTCCTCGAAGAATTTCTCCATCAAGGTGTCATCATAGTCAGCTACGCTCTCGATGAGCTTCTCGCGCCACTCAGCTACCGTGTCTACGAGGTCTTCGGGAACGGGAACTTCGTTGTACGATTTGCCCTCAGTCGCGTCATCCCATACAATAGCTTTGCCCGTAAGGAGGTCGACTACACCTTTGAACGTGTCTTCAGCACCAATTGGGATTTGCAACGGCACGGGGTTGGCGCCGAGTTTATCCTTAATCTCGGCAACTGCCTTGAAGAAGTCAGCGCCGGCACGGTCCATCTTGTTGACGAAGCAAATGCGGGGAACGCTATACTTGTCAGCCTGACGCCATACAGTCTCTGATTGCGGCTCTACCCCTGACACGGCACAGAACAATGCTACTGCACCATCCAGTACGCGTAGCGAGCGCTCTACTTCCACCGTAAAGTCAACGTGACCGGGGGTGTCGATAAGGTTGATTTTATACTGGTGCGTGTCGGGAATCGTGTTGCCCTGCGCATCAGTAGGATAGTTCCAAAAGGTAGTGGTAGCAGCCGAGGTGATAGTAATACCGCGTTCCTGCTCTTGCTCCATCCAGTCCATCGTAGCGGCTCCATCATGCACCTCCCCAATTTTGTGGGTTTTACCGGTGTAGTAGAGAATGCGCTCCGAAGTGGTAGTCTTGCCTGCATCAATGTGAGCCATGATGCCAATATTGCGCAGGTATTGTAATTCTTTATTGACTGCCATTACGATAGGTTAATTAGCGCGTTAGCGGGTTGATGAGTTCAGGAAAGAAGACAACCAATGGTGGTTAAACATTCAATCTAAACTCATCAACCCGCTAAACGCCCGATATATTAAAAGCGGAAGTGCGAGAAGGCTTTATTGGCTTCGGCCATGCGGTGGGTGTCGTCTTTCTTCTTGACAGCAGCACCTTCACCTTTAGCAGCAGCAATGATTTCGCCAGCCAGCTTGTCTTTCATAGTTTTCTCACCACGGCGACGAGCGTACTGAATCAGCCACTTCGAACCAACAGCGATGCGGCGGTCGGCGCGCACTTCAATCGGCACTTGGAACGTAGCACCACCAACGCGGCGGCTCTTTACCTCTACTGTCGGCATCACGTTATTCAACGCTTTGCGCCACAGTTCGAGGCCATTCTCTTTCGTGCGGGTTTCCACCTGCTCTACGGCATCGTAGAAAATGGTGTAGGCCAGGTTTTTCTTCCCGTCATACATCATGTAGTTGACGAAGCGGGTTACGAGCGTCTCCTTGAACTTGGGGTCTGGAAGGAGCAGGCGCTTTTTGGGTTTGGACTTACGCATGGTTTATATAGTTGTCAGTTGTTAGCTGCCGATTGGCTGAAGATTGGAAGTTGATGCTCCCTACCCCCTCTCCTATCAGCAACTGACAACTAATAAATTACTTCTTCTTAGCTGGTGCACCTTTGCCACCTTTGCCTGCTGCTGCAGCGGGCTGACCTGGCTTCGGACGCTTGGCACCGTATTTTGAGCGACGCTGCAGACGGCCGCTTACGCCGGCCGTGTCAAGTGCACCACGGATAATGTGGTAACGCACACCTGGCAAGTCTTTTACCCGGCCTCCGCGAATGAGCACAATGCTGTGCTCCTGGAGGTTATGGCCTTCACCGGGAATGTATGCGTTTACTTCCTTACCGTTGGTAAGGCGCACACGGGCCACTTTGCGCATAGCCGAGTTCGGCTTCTTAGGCGTGGTGGTATACACGCGAGTGCATACGCCCCGACGCTGCGGGCACGAATCAAGAGCGGGTGACTTTGACTTGGTAGTCAAAGCCTCACGGCCTTTCCGTACTAGTTGGTTGATGGTTGGCATTTAGCGATTGGTTGAACGAGAGCCGTTTGCTCCCAAATTTTCAGGCCTGCAAAGGTAAGAAAATAGTTTGGCAATAGCAAACTCGCTGAAAAAGTTAATTTTCCGGTTTCCAATATACTGTCTCGCTTAGCGCTAGGCTTCCCCCACCGCTCCACCAAAGTTCATGGGGTAGGTAGGAGTTTCCTGGTGCACCTTGATGGTGCCGTAGCTTTGCTCGAAGCGCTGGATGTTCTCTTCTAGTGCGGAGAGTAGGCGCTTGGCGTGCTCGGGAGTGAGAATAACGCGAGCTTTTACTTTGGCCTTAGGCGCGCCTGGCATCATGCGGATAAAGTCTACGACAAACTCGCTAGTGCTATGGGCAATCAGGGCTAAGTTGGCGTATTCGCCTTCCGCAATTGCTTCGCTTAGCTCGATATTGAGCGCATTTGGGTCAGGGTTTTGAGGTTGATTAGGTTGCATGGAGTAAGGAATGAAATGCTTACTATTAACGGTATAGACTTAAAAATCATTGATAATCAAGCCTTAATTAGAAAACGGAAAAGCCGACCAGCTCTCACTGGTCGGCTTTTCTATTACAAACCTACATCAATCGTTACTCCTGTACAGTCGTCTCACGCTTAGCGCGCGAGGGACGCTTGGTGGGGGTAGCAGGCTCAGCAGCCGGAGCAGCTTGACGGGCAGCCAAGTCTTCTTTCGAAGACACCTCGATGCCTTGGTACTCGCGCAAGCCAGTACCGGCGGGAATGAGGTGACCAACAATCACGTTCTCTTTCAGGCCAAGCAGTTCATCGGCTTTGCCACGGATAGCAGCTTCACTTAGCACCTTGGTCGTCTCCTGGAAGGATGCGGCCGAGATGAACGAAGCTGTGCCCAGCGAAGCTTGCGTGATGCCTTGCAGCGTAGGCCGCGATACAGCCGGCTGGGCGTCACGTACTTCGGCCAATTTGAGGTCGCGGCGACGCAGGGACGAATTCTCATCACGCAGCTTACGGGAAGAGATAATCTGACCGGGGCGCAACTCTGACGAGTCACCGGCTTCGGTTACCACCTTCATATCGATAACCACGTCGTTCTCTTCCATCAATGAGCCTTTGTCAACTAATTGATTTTCGAGGAAGCTTGTGTCACCTGCGTCCATCACGAGCACTTTCTGCATCATCTGACGGACGATTACTTCAATGTGCTTGTCGTTGATTTTCACACCCTGCAAGCGGTATACTTCCTGAATCTCATTCACGAGGTATTCCTGCACCGCGCCTGGACCCTGAATATTCAGGATGTCGTTTGGCGTGATGGCGCCGTCGGAGAGCGGAGCACCAGCACGTACGAAGTCGTTGTCCTGCACGAGGATAAACTTTGACAGTGGCACCATGTACTTCCGCTTCACGCCGTCTTTCGACTCCACGAAGATTTCGCGATTACCACGCTTCACCGAACCGTAAGTTACTACCCCATCAATTTCCGACACAACGGCTGGGTTGGATGGGTTACGAGCTTCGAACAGTTCTACTACACGGGGTAGACCACCGGTGATGTCGCGGGTCTTACCCACGGCACGCGGAATCTTCGCCAAAATGTGGCCAGCTTTCACTTTCACGCCATTCTCGACGTTCAAGTGAGCGCCAACCGGCATGCTGTAGGCACGAGCAGAATCAGCATCAGCACCTTTGGCCGGGTTCAGAAGAACTGACGGGTTTTGAGCCTTGTCCTTCGATTCCATAATTACCTTCTCGCGGAATCCCGTCTGTTCGTCGGTTTCTTCGCGGTAGGTAACTCCTTCGGTAAGGGCATCGTACTGAACAGTACCGTCGAACTCGGCCAGAATTACGGCGTTGTACGGGTCCCAGTTCACAAGCTCTTTGCCCTTCTCTACTTCCTCACCTTCTTTCACAAGTAGGAAAGAACCATAAGGAACGTGGTTGGAGATGAACACCTTGCCAGTGCCTTTCTCCACAATTCGAACTTCGCCCGAACGACCCATTACCACGTTGGTTTCACCACCTTCGGCGTTTACCCCGGCTACGGTGCGGATGTCTTCGAACTCTACTATCCCCGCAAATTTGGCGCGAATGTTAGCTTCTACAGCAATGTTCGAAGCCGTACCACCTACGTGGAAGGTACGCAACGTCAGCTGAGTACCAGGCTCACCAATCGATTGAGCAGCAATAACACCAACAGCTTCGCCTTTCTGCACCATGCGGCCAGTGGCCAAGTTACGGCCGTAGCACTTAGCGCAGATACCACGCTTGCTTTCGCAAGTCAGCACCGAGCGAATCTCTACCGATTCAATGCTAGTAGCATCGATGCGACGGGTTACCTCTTCGGTAATCTGCTCGCCAGCGGTCAGAATTACCTCTTCGGTTAGCGGGTCGATGATATCGTGTACTGCCGTACGGCCGAGGATGCGCTCAGCCAATGGTTCTACGATGTCCTCGTTGTCCTTGAGCGCAAAGGTTTCAGTACCGCGTAGCGTACCGCAGTCGGGTTCGTTTACGATAACGTCTTGTGATACGTCTACCAGACGGCGAGTCAGATAGCCGGCGTCAGCCGTTTTCATAGCCGTATCAGCCAAACCTTTACGAGCACCGTGCGTCGAGATGAAGTACTCGATTACGTCCAGACCTTCTTTGAAGTTCGACAGAATCGGGTTCTCGATAATTTCGCCTACCGAACCTTGGAGCGACTTCTGTGGCTTAGCCATCAAACCACGCATACCACCGAGCTGACGAATCTGCTCGCGCGAGCCACGTGCACCGGAGTGCATCATCATGTAGATAGAGTTGAAGCCTTGGTTCTCCTTCTCTAGGCGACCCATCAGCGTCTCCGTAATCTGCGAGTTGATACGCGTCCAAACGTCGATTACTTGGTTATAACGTTCGTTGTTCGTAATCAGACCCATCTGGTAGTTCTGCGTTACGGCAGCTACGTCAGCTTGCGCCTGCTTGATGAGAATGTCTTTCTCTTTTGGAATCTGGATATCACCCAGACCCATGCTTAAGCCGCCCTTATAGGCCGACTGGAAGCCGAGCGTCTTGATGTCGTCCAAGAACTGTGCAGTACGAGCCATGCCCGTACGCTTGAACACCATCGAGATAATCTGTTGCAACTTCTTCTTGGTCAACAGTTCATCTACGAAACCTACTTCCTGAGGCACAAGCTGGTTGAAAAGCACGCGACCAGCTACGGTTTCGATGGTTTTCTGAACTAAGTTGTCATCTTGGTCACGCACCATCGTACGCACCTTAATATAGGCGTGCTTCGATAGTTGCTTCTCGTTGATGGCAATTACTACCTCCTCATCGGAGTAAAACGCACGGCCTTCACCTTGAATCTGCTCTTCTTCGGTCGAGCGCTTGCCCTTCGTAACGTAGTACAGACCCAGAACCATGTCCTGCGATGGTACCGCAATAGGCGCACCGTTAGCAGGGTTCAGGATGTTGTGTGACGCCAGCATGAGCATCGAAGCTTCCAGAATAGCTGCCGGTCCGAGGGGAACGTGCACAGCCATTTGGTCGCCGTCAAAGTCAGCGTTGAAAGCGGTACAAACGAGTGGGTGTAGCTGGATAGCCTTGCCTTCAATGAGGCGCGGCTGGAACGCTTGAATACCCAGACGGTGGAGGGTAGGCGCCCGGTTGAGGAGCACTGGGTGGCCTTTAAGCACATTTTCCAGGATATCCCAAACGACAGCATCCTTACGGTCTACAATCTTCTTAGCCGATTTCACCGTTTTTACAATACCGCGCTCGATGAGCTTACGGATAATAAACGGCTTAAACAGCTCAGCAGCCATGTTCTTAGGCAAACCGCATTCGTGCAGTTTCAACTCAGGGCCAACCACGATAACCGAACGACCAGAGTAGTCGACGCGCTTACCAAGCAGGTTCTGACGGAAGCGGCCCTGCTTGCCTTTCAGCATATCGGACAGCGATTTCAAGGCACGGTTACCTTCAGCACGCACGGCGTTCACCTTACGCGAGTTGTCGAAGAGCGAATCGACAGCCTCTTCGTTACGCAGAATCACTTCAGGCGCTTTGATTTCAATCAGGCGCTTGAGGCGGTTGTTGCGGATGATAACGCGACGGTACAAGTCGTTCAAGTCGGAAGTTGCAAAACGGCCACCGTCCAATGGAACGAGCGGACGTAGTTCCGGTGGGATAACAGGCACCATGCGGATTACCATCCACTCAGGCTTGTTCTCTACCCGGGTAGCGGCGTCACGAAAAGCTTCTACTACACGCAGACGCTTCAAGGCCTCAGCTTTACGCTGCTGCGAAGTCTCATGCGCGGCCGAGTCACGGAGCGAGTAGCTCAATTCGTCGAGGTTAATGCGTTCCAACAGCATTTGCAGCGCGTCGGCCCCCATCTTCGCAATGAATTTCTGAGGGTCTTCGTTTGGCAACAGTTGGTTTTCGCGGGGCAGCTTATCGATGATGTCCAGATACTCGTCTTCAGTAAGGAAGTCAAGCTGCTGTACACCTTCTTCGGCTTGTACGCCGGGCTGCACTACCACGTAGCGCTCATAATAAATAATCTGGTCGAGCTTTTTGGTGGGCAAGCCCAACAGGTAACCGATTTTGTTCGGCAAGCTTTTGAAGTACCAGATGTGAGCTACGGGCACCACCAGTTCGATGTGGCCCATACGCTCGCGGCGCACCTTCTTTTCGGTCACTTCTACGCCGCAACGGTCGCAGATAATGCCTTTGTAGCGGATGCGCTTGTATTTGCCGCAGTGGCATTCCCAGTCCTTCACGGGCCCGAAAATCCGCTCACAGAACAGACCGCCCATTTCGGGCTTGTACGTGCGATAGTTAATTGTTTCCGGCTTTACTACTTCGCCCGTACTCCGCTCCAGAATTGATTCTGGAGAAGCCAGCGAGATAGTAACCTTGGAGAAGTCCTGAACTAATTTCTTGTTTTTTGCGAAAGCCATTAGATATGTGTTAAGCTTTTAGCTGTTTGGCTTTGAACTGCCAGAGTCTTCTCTAACAGTTTGACGCTACGAAAAGTGCTCTGCGGGTCAGATAGGTATGCCGCGCAGTAGATTTCCGTCAGGTCTTAATACTCATTTATAAACTAAAGGCTCTTGATTCCTTTACTACCCTGACCTATCTCGGGACAGCTGTTTCGTATCGGTCGCCTTCTTAACTGGATATTGTAACTATCCACTGACGAGCAGATAGCCTATCAGGAGTTGGTCACAGTAGCGACCAACTCCTGTATAAAAACTACTCCAGGGTGATTTCCAGTGCCAGACCACGCAGTTCGTGAATCAACACGTTGAACGACTCGGGAATGTTGGGCTTGGGCAGTACGTCGCCTTTTACAATAGCTTCGTAGGCTTTGGCCCGGCCAACCACGTCGTCCGACTTCACAGTCAAGATTTCTTGTAGCACGTTTGAGGCACCGAAGGCTTCCAATGCCCACACTTCCATCTCGCCAAAGCGCTGACCACCGAACTGTGCTTTACCACCCAATGGTTGCTGGGTGATGAGCGAGTACGGCCCAATAGAACGAGCGTGCATCTTATCATCAACCAAGTGACCAAGCTTGAGCATGTAAATCACACCCACGGTCACTGGCTGGTCGAAGCGGTCGCCGCTCAAACCGTCATGGAGGTAAGCCCTACCCCAGTCGGGCAGGCCAGCTTCGGTTAGCTCACGAGCAACTTCGTCTTCGGTAGCACCGTCGAAAATTGGCGTCGCGTAAGTGCGACCCATTTTCAAACCAGCCCAACCAAGTACGGTCTCGTAAATCTGACCGATGTTCATACGGCTTGGTACACCGAGTGGGTTGAGCACGATGTCCATTGGCGTGCCATCAGGCAAGAAGGGCATATCCTCATCGCGCACGATGCGAGCTACTACCCCCTTGTTGCCGTGGCGACCAGCCATTTTATCACCTACTTTCAGCTTACGCTTCTTAGCGATGTAAACTTTGGCCAATTGCACAATGCCAGCTGGCAACTCATCACCTACTTCCAAGGTGAAGCGGTCACGCTTGAACCGAGCCGTGATGGTGTTGCGACGCTTAGCGTAGTTCTTTACCAAACGCAACAGCAACTCGTTAACGCGAGCATCAGCTGTCCAACCTTCCAGTTGCAAGTCCTTGAAGAGGTTTACTTCTTCCGGTACAGCATAATTACTCTCATCACGGTAGGCGTTCTTGTCCGGGAACAACGCTTCGCTGATGTTTTTGCGGTTGAATTTTACACCTTTCGTGAGTACGTCATCGCCAAAACGGTGCTTGATACCTTGGCTAGTTTTGCCTTCTAGCAAAGCCACCAGCTTATCAATCATTATCGCTTTCACACCGCGCAGTTCGCGAGCGTAGCCTTCTTTGAGGTCTTCAACTTCTTTCTTCGACTTAGCACGAAGGTTCTTGTCCTTCTTAGGGCGCGAGAAAAGCTTAGTACCAATCACTACCCCGTTTAAGGAGGGTGGTGCCTTAAGCGAAGCATCCTTCACGTCGCCAGCTTTGTCACCAAAGATGGCGCGGAGTAGCTTCTCTTCCGGAGTCGGGTCGGTCTCACCCTTAGGCGTAATCTTACCGATGAGAATATCGCCTTCACGTACTTCAGCGCCAAGGCGAATGATGCCGTTGTCATCGAGATTACGAACAGCTTCTTCGCTCACGTTAGGGATTTCCGACGTCAATTCTTCTTCACCACGCTTGGTTTCGCGTACCTCCAACTCAAACTCCTCGATGTGAATCGAAGTAAAGATGTCGTCGCGTACCACACGCTCCGAGATTACGATGGCATCCTCGAAGTTGTAACCCTGCCAAGGCATGAAGGCTACCTGCATGTTGCGGCCCAAGGCCAGTTCGCCACGGTTGGTACCATAACCTTCGCAGAGCACTTGGCCTTTTGTCACACGCTCGCCGTTTTTAACCAGTGGCGTGAGATTCAAGCAAGTGTCCTGGTTGGTACGGCGGAACTTGATTAGGCTATATGTTTTGCGCTCAGCATCGAAGCTTACTGACAAATCATCTTCCGACAAATCGTACTTGATGATAATACGGTTAGCATCTACCGAGTCTACTACCCCATCTCCTTCGGCGATGATGAGCGAACGTGAGTCAATAGCTGTGCGGCCTTCTAGCCCTGTGCCTACAATTGGAGCTTCAGGGCGGAGGAGCGGCACTGCCTGGCGTTGCATGTTCGAGCCCATGAGCGCACGGTTGGCGTCATCATGCTCCAAAAACGGAATTAGTGAAGCAGCAACCGAGACAATTTGGTTCGGGGCTACGTCCATGTAGGTGTATTCCTCCGGACCTACCACTGGGAAGTCACCTTCAAAACGGCCTTTCACTAACTCTTGCGTTAGTTTACCTTCGTTGCTCAGCAATGAGTTTGCCTGCGCAATGTGGTGCGTGTCCTCTTCTTCAGCGGTCAGGAACTTCACATTCTCGCTCATATCTACCGTACCGCTTGATACTGTGCGGTAAGGCGTCTCAATGAAACCCATCGAGTTTACCCGAGCGTGCACACACAGCGACGAAATCAGGCCAATGTTCGGTCCCTCCGGCGTTTCGATTGTGCAAAGACGACCATAGTGCGTGTAGTGAACGTCACGAACCTCGAAGCCAGCACGCTCACGGCTCAAACCTCCCGGCCCGAGTGCCGATACCCGCCGCTTGTGCGTCACTTCAGCCAACGGGTTAGTCTGGTCCATGAACTGCGACAGCTGGTTGGTGCCGAAGAACGAGTTAATCACGCTCGAAAGCGTACGGGCGTTAATCAGGTCAACCGGCTTAAAATCCTCGTTGTCGCGCACGTTCATGCGCTCCTTAATAGTACGGGCCATACGAGCCAGACCTACCCCGAACTGGGCATAGAGTTGCTCTCCTACCGTGCGTACACGACGGTTGCTCAAATGGTCAATATCATCGACAATGGCCTTCGAATTAATCAAGCCAATCAGGTACTTCACAATCAGAACAATGTCCTGATTGGTCAATACCCGTGACTCTTGGTCCATACCAATCTGAAGCTTCTTATTAATCCGGTAGCGACCTACTTCCCCAAGGTCGTAGCGCTTATCCGAGAAGAACAGCTTTTGAATAATGTCGCGAGCTGTCTCTTCATCAGGAGCCTCCGTGTTCCGGAGCTGACGGTAAATCTGCTCAACGGCTTCTTTCTCCGAGTTAGAGTTATCCTTTTGCAGGGTGTTGTAAATAATTGCAAAATCCGCAATATTCACGTTTTCCTTGTGCAGAATAACTGACTTAGCGCCAGCTTCCACAATCGTATCAATGTCGGCTTCCTCAATAGTCGAGTCACGCTCCAGCAACACTTCGTTACGGTCGATAGAAACTACCTCACCGGTATCCTCATCCACGAAGTCTTCCGTCCAGGTGCGCAACACCCGAGCAGCTAGCTTGCGACCAACGGCTTTCTTAAGGCTCTTCTTATCAGCTTTTACTTCTTCGCTCAGGCCGAACAAATCAAGGATATCCTTGTCAGTGCCATAACCAATTGCGCGAAGCAGGGTAGTAACTGGAAACTTCTTTTTACGGTCGATGTACGCGTACATCACGTTGTTCACGTCCGTAGCAAATTCAATCCACGAGCCCTTAAACGGGATAATGCGAGCCGAATACAGCTTCGTGCCGTTGGTGTGCTTGCTCTGGGCGAAGAATACGCCCGGCGAGCGGTGCAACTGCGATACGATAACACGCTCAGCACCATTAATAACGAACGAGCCTTTTTCCGTCATATACGGAATGTTGCCCAAGAAGACTTCCTGCTCTATAGTTTGGAAATCTTCGTTATCCTTATCATTACAAATGAGTTGCAATTTCGCTTTTAGCGGCACAGCGTAAGTCAGGCCACGGTCGATGCACTCATCCACCGTATATTTTGGTGGGTCAACGTGATAATCAATAAAGTTCAGCACGAAGTTTTCGCGCGAGTCCGAAATCGGGAAGTTCTCGGCAAATACCTTGAACAAACCCTCGTTCGTACGATTCGCAGCCGCCGTTTCGAGCTGAAAGAACTCTTGGAACGATTGCACTTGCACGTCCAGGAAGTCCGGATATTCAATAACTTTCTTAATCTTGGCGAAGTTGATTCGCTCACTGGCGCCGGTCAAATGTTTGACCTCAGCTGCCTCTAGTGCTTTCGGTGTAGCCAATTGGAGAAGAAATTTAAATGTACACGTAAGCTATGATAGCACGCTTAACTGCTTGTTATTGTGTAGCGTAGCAAAGGACCTTATCACGTTTGGTTTCGTTGGAGTTACAAACTCAATCGTTGCCTAACGTGATAAGGTCCTCTGTTTAAAGTTACGCCACTTACCATTCAACAAGACTGGCTAGCGTGAGACAACCAAAAGCATAGACTTTAGGTTGCAAATTTTAATTGATTCCTACAAACAGGAAAAGACCTGGCTCACTGCCAGGCCTAATCCGGTTTGGGAAAACTCCCAAAGAAGCTGGACTACTTAACTTCTACCTCAGCACCAGCTTCTTCAAGCTGCTTCTTCAGGCCTTCAGCTTCATCCTTGGTAACACCTTCTTTCAGGGGCTTAGGAGCACCATCTACCAACTCCTTAGCTTCTTTCAAGCCCAGGCCGGTCAGGTCTTTTACCAATTTCACTACTTGCAGCTTAGCGCCACCAGCAGCTTTCAGGATTACGTCGAACGTAGTTTTCTCCTCAGGAGCATCAGCAACAGCGCCGCCGCCGCTAGCTGGGCCAGCTACTACAGCAGCAGCAGCAGGCTCAATACCATACTCGTCTTTCAGGATACCAGCGAGTTCGTTTACTTCTTTAACGGTGAGGCTAACAAGCTGCTCAGCGAAGGCTTTCAAATCTGCCATTTCTGTAGATTATTAAAAAAAGGTTGAATATTGAAATTGAAAGTTGAAAAAGATGAGCAGCGGTTAGCCTGCAGCCTCTTCTTTTTCGGAAAGCGTTTTGAGGATACCGGCCAACTTGTTGCCACCACTCGACAGAGCAGAGATAACATTCTTGGCGGGCGATTGCAACAGGCCGACGATTTCGCCGATGAGTTCCTGCTTGCCTTTGATGGTGCTAAGGGTCTCAAGCTGGTCAGCGCCGGTGTAGATGCTGGCATCTACGTAAGCGCCTTTCAGAGCCGGCTTAGGCGTAACGTTACGACCGTAAGCTTGAGCCTTATAGAAATCCTTCAGGAGTTTGGCTGGAGCCGAGCCACTCTCTTTCGAGAACAGTACTCCCGACTGGCCTTTCAGTGCATCGTCCATTTCCGTTGTATCGCCACCGAGGGTATCGAGGGCTTTGCGAATGAACGAGTTTTTATACACCTTGAACTCCATACCCCGGTTGAAACAGAGGCGACGGAAATCGTTTATTTTCGCTACCGACATGCCCGAGGCATCGGCGATATAGAATGCGTTGTGCGACTGAAACTTCTCGCTCAACTCATCCACGAGGGCTTGTTTTTCTTCCCGATTCATGGCTGGTTGGTTAAATTATTGTGCGGAAGAAACCGTGCTGTCGACCGGCACGGCCGGCGACATAGTGCTGCTGAGCGTGATGCTGCGGATGTAGGTGCCTTTCGAAGAAGATGGCTTCAAGCGGCCAAGCGTCTGGATTACTTCTAAAGCGTTCTCAGCTAGTTTGCTCGGCTCAAACGAAACCTTACCTACCGAGCAGTGGATAATGCCAGTCTTATCAACTTTAAAGTCGATTTTACCAGCTTTCACTTCTTGCACTGCCTTTGCTACGTCAGTTGTTACTGTACCTGACTTCGGGTTAGGCATCAAGCCACGTGGACCAAGTACCCGGCCTAGACGGCCGACTTTAGCCATCACGGATGGCATAGTGATAATCACGTCGATGTCAGTCCAGCCTTTCTCGATTTTCGAGATATAGTCATCTAGACCCACAAAGTCGGCACCAGCGGCAGTAGCTTCGGCCTCCTTGTCGGGAGGAACTAAGGCCAGTACGCGAACAACCTTACCAGTACCGTGGGGTAGGGTAGCTACTCCGCGTACCATTTGGTCGGCTTTGCGAGGGTCTACACCGAGGCGAACGTCGATATCAACCGATGCGTCAAATTTAGTGTAAGTAATGTCTTTTACCACTTGCGCGGCTTCGAGCAGGTTACGTACCTGCGTCAGGTCATGCTTGGCAAGGGCTTCCTTGCGCTTTTTGCTGATTGCTGCCATTGTGTATGTCCTCCGGTTAGTTATTCAGCAAAAGGCGAATCGCCCTTCACGGTGATACCCATGCTACGAGCCGTACCAGCCACTTGCTTCATTGCTGACTCCACTTTAAAAGCGTTCAGGTCAGGCATTTTAGTCTCGGCGATGGTACGAACTTGGTCCCAAGTTACTGAACCAACTTTGTTACGGTTCGGCTCTTTCGAACCACCCTGCAGTTTGGCGGCGTCCATGAGGAGAACCGGTACTGGTGGGGTTTTAATTACGAAGTCGAACGACTTGTCCGTGTACATCGTAATTAGGACGGGGCAGACTTGGCCGGCTTTATCTTGGGTGCGAGCGTTGAACTGCTTGCAAAACTCCATGATATTTAAGCCTTTACTACCAAGCGCAGGTCCAATCGGCGGCGCGGGGTTTGCGGCACCTCCCTTTACCTGAAGCTTCAGGTAACCTCTAATTTCTTTGGCCATTTGGTTTGTAAAGCTGTGGTAAGTTCGACGTAACTCGCACTAACCTCAGTTCAATAAATACTCCTAGTGGAAGCCCCGCCTGACCGGAGTGGATATCAGGCGACGTATATTTTTACTACTCTTTCTCTACCTGAGTGTAGCTCAGTTCGACAGGCTGGGCGCGGCCAAAAATCTTTACTATAACGTTGAGCTTCTTACGCTCTTCAAATACCTCATTAACGTTGCCGCTGAAACCGTTGAAAGGCCCGTCAATAACTTTGACCAACTCACCAACAACAAAAGGAGTTTCTAACTCAGCCGTTTTCTCTTCAGCCTCATCTACTACCCCCAGCAGGCGGTTTACCTCATTCAGTGACAAGGGCACTGGTTTAGCGTTAGTCGTTTTAGTTTCCTTGTCGCCTAGAAAACCAATTACGCCCGGCGTGGAGGTGATGATGTTTTGCACCTCACCGTGCGTTAGGTCTGAATGGATGATGATGTAGCCTGGATACAGATTACGCTCGCGAACGCGCTTCTTACCGTTGCGCATCTCAAATACCTTCTCAACCGGAATAAGCACCTGCGGCAGTAATTCCTGAAGATTATGGCGACCAATTTCAGTCTCCATATAGGTCTTAGCTTTCTTCTCCTGGCCGCTCACTGAGCGCACCACGTACCATTTCAACTCAGCCATTTTTCGTAAACCTAGCGAGCGAAAGATGTATAAAAGGCATTAAGAACTGAGTTAAAGCTCACGTCCATCAGGCCAACCACAGCAGCAAATACAAGAGAGCCAATCAGCACTAACCCAGCACTTTTTTGCAGCTCGGTGGTAGAAGGCCACGTTACGTTGTAACGCATTTCCTCGATGGTGTCGCGGAAGTAGTTGCTCAGCTTAGCCATGGTCGCAAACAAGCCGGTAAAGGCATAAAAGACAGCCGCCGCAGCGGAATAAATAGCACGAGTGGAGAGATTCGAACTCCCATCAAAGGTTTTGGAGACCTCTATTCTACCCTTGAACTACACTCGTATATAACAAACCCGCCGACACTATTTGTCAAAGGGAGTGCAAAGGTACACAAAAGATTAGACAAAACAAATCCGCTCTCGAAAAACCGAGAGCGGATTGTTTTAATCTTTAGCTAGAAAGCTGAGATTAGTCAAGAATCTCTGTTACCTGACCAGCACCTACCGTACGACCACCCTCACGAATAGCGAAACGGAGACCTTTTTCCATTGCCACCTTGCTGATAAGCTCAACTGTAATGGTGATGTTGTCACCAGGCATTACCATTTCAACACCTTCTGGAAGGGTGATGATGCCAGTAACGTCGGTGGTGCGCAGATAGAACTGCGGACGGTAGTTGTTAAAGAAAGGAGTGTGGCGGCCGCCTTCCTCTTTCGAGAGAACGTACACCTCAGCCTTGAACTTCTGATGAGGCTTAACTGAGCCAGGCTTGCAAATAACCATGCCACGACGGATGGCTTCTTTTTCAATACCACGCAGCAACAGACCTACGTTGTCACCAGCTTCGCCACGGTCCAAGATTTTGCGGAACATTTCCACACCTGTTACCGTCGACTTAAGGCCTTCGGCAGCACCCATACCGAGGATGTCAACTTGCTCACCCGAGTTGATTATACCGCGCTCGATACGACCGGTGGCTACAGTGCCACGGCCAGTAATCGAGAACACGTCCTCTACAGGCATCAGGAAGGGCAAGTCGGTGAGGCGAGCAGGAATCGGAATGAACGAGTCAACTGCCGCCATCAACTCATTGATTTTGGGTACCCAGTTGGCATCGCCATTCAGGCCGCCAAGGGCCGAGCCCTGGATAACCGGAATGTTGTCGCCGTCGAAGTTGTAGAACGAGAGGAGTTCGCGGATTTCCATTTCCACAAGCTCAAGCAGCTCGGGGTCATCTACCATGTCCACTTTGTTCATGAACACTACTAGCTGAGGAACACCTACCTGACGAGCAAGCAGGATGTGCTCACGGGTCTGGGGCATGGGGCCATCGGTAGCAGCTACCACGAGGATAGCAC
>CALMOO010000259.1 GCA_937871705.1 uncultured Hymenobacter sp. | reverse complement strand
AGTCTGGCCTGAACCTTGCGAAACCTCTTTCCTTTATTACCAGCGCAACGCAGTTAACTAGCAGCCGGAATAAGGTTTGGCCAGCTTATAGCTTGCGAAACCTTCCCTAACCTTGCGAGACTTTGCGCTAAAAAGAACAGAACGGACGTTCTATCCTTCTATGAGATACTTGTTGCTTGCAGGCTTGCTGCTGAGTGGCTGGGCCGCGCAGGCCCAACGCTCCCAGCGTGTTACCATTTATTTTGACTCAACCAAGATTCATCCCCACGAAATCTTTCGCGCCTTAGTCGGCCGCGATACCGTGATGCAGGGGCCGTACAAACGCTTTTACCCCAATGGCCGGCTGGAGGCCCAGACGCGCTACACCGATGGCAAGCGCGACTCGCTATATGTAGAGTTTCACGCCAATGGCAAGCGGCGGCTGGAAGCCACTTACCAGAGTGGCGTGCGCCAGGGGCCGTTCAAAACTTATTACGATGGCGGGCGCGTGGCTCAGGAAGGCACGTTCTTAGATGATGAGCCCAGCGGCCCGCTCACGACGTACCACCCGACCGGCGAAATCAAGCTCCAAACCACGTTAGCTAAAGGCCAGCCCACTGGCGCGGTGCGCGAGTTGTATGCTAGTGGTCAGCCAGCTGCCGAAGTCACTTACGTCGATGGCAAGCCCAACGGGGCGGTGAAGTTTTACTACCCCAGCGGCAAAGTGCAAAGCGAAGGCATGCTACGCAATGGCTTGCTATCAGGCTCTTACAAGACGTATTTTGAAACCGGCCAGGTCGAAAGCGAAACGGTACTGGACGACAAAACCGGCAAGGGCAGCTACCACGCCTATTACCCCAGCGGCAAGCTCCAAACAGAGGGCAACTACGCACCAGGCGCCGTGCACGAGCGAACGGTGAAAAACCAGCTCGGCGACGACCTCACCAAGCGCGTGGCCCCGCGCACCGGCTCAGCGGCGCTCGACGGGCTAGCGACTTCTTACTTTAAGAGTGGCAAGGTAAAAAGTAAGACAACCTACCGCCTCGGCGTGCCCGTGGGCCACGCCCTCGACTACTACGAAAGCGGCCAGCTGCGTGAGGAAACCGACTATTCGAACCAGGGCCGCGACCGCAAAGTAGTGCGCTACTACGACACAGCCGGCCAGCCTAAGGAGGCCGAGGAGCAGTACAAGAACAACCACCCAGCCGGCACCTGGCACGAGTACTACCCCGATGGCAAAACGCCGCGCCTGCTGGCCGCCTACTCCCCGGCTGGCAAGCTGCAAGGTGAGCGCCTGACGTACTTCGAAAACGGCCAAGTGCAAACCCGCCAGCTCTACGAAAACGGCATCCAAACCGGCCTGGGCCAGCAATACTTTGCCTCGGGCAAGCTCTGGAAAGAGGGCACCTATGTGAAAGGCCTGCTGGCCGGCCCCTACCGCGAACTGCGCGAAGATGGCACCGTAGCCGAAGCCGGCCAGTATAAAAACGGCAAAACCAGCGGCCAGTGGACCTACTACAAAGCCGATGGCCAAAGCATCGACCGGCAGGTAACGTACCGCGATGGTAAGGTGGCCGGCACGCCTACTCGCCCTAAGCTCAACGGTAAGCCCTACGTAGCCCCAAAGCCAAAGGCTAAGAAGTAGCAGCGCGCTGTAAGCAGAAGTTACAAAGTCAGATTATTAGCAGGTATTACTGCTGATAATCTGACTATTATGCGTTATAAGAGAAGCTGTTACGCGTCGGTATTTACCAACAATCATACTTCGTACGGGGTGGGGTAATCAGTAGCTTCGTTTGCGCGCTTGCCACACTGGCAGCGTGTTTATGCTCAGCTACATGGCCCAGGTTTATACGTTACCTAGCCCGCATGGGCATCCTTACTATGAGGCCAGCCAACTAGCTGCCTTCGCGGTGTACGTAGCGCTGCTACTAGCCCAAGGTCAGCGGCGCGGCTACCCTTGGCGCAACTGGCTACCCCTGGTTGCGACCTCGACGCTGGCGCTCATAGTGGGCTGCCAACTGGTAGCGCTGCCGCCGGGCGAGTGGCTGGGCTGGCTGCGGGGCGATGCAGCCTCGTTGGCAGCGGTGGCCGGCGGGCCGCGCTCCATTATTGGCGGCGCTACGGCTAGTCTGCTGGCGGTGCTGGCCGTGCGTCGGGTGCTGGGTTTCCGGGGCTGGGGCGTATTCGATGCTTTTGGGGCGCCACTGTGCTGGGCACTGGCGGTGCAATGCGTGGGCTGCCTGCTGGTGGGCTGTTGCTGGGGCGAAGTTACTACGGGACAAGGCTTTGCCTTGGTATACGGGCCAGGCACGTTGCCCTACCTCATGCAGCAAGCGCAAGGCGTGCTGCCAAAAGGAGCTGCGCACTCCCTACCCCTGGTACCGACCCAATTCTATACGCTACTGCTGTGTGCGAGCGCTGGGCTAGTGCTGCACCTAGTGCGCCGGCAGGCTGGATGGCCGCCCGGTAGCCGCTACTTGCTGGCGCTGATGCTCCTGATGCTGACGCGCTCTATCATCGACTTTTGGCGCGACCCGACTAGTGAGCCACTAGGTGGCGCTGGGCTTACGCTAGCCGGCTGCACCCTGCTACAAGTGCAGTGGCTGATGCTACCAGGGGCCGGGCTGCTGCTGGGTGGCTGGGCTTGGCTAGTAAGACGGCCGAGTGAGGTCCCTACCCCCTTCATTGTGGCGGAAGCAGGGCACCCGGCCCTGGTAGCGCTAGGGCTGCTGGTAGCGACTGCCCGGCTAAGCGCGGCAACACTCAACGCACCCGAGGTGCTCGTGCTGCAAGCACTTCTACTAGCCGTACTCCTTGCCGAAGGACAAGCACTGCTGGCGAACCTCAACCGCCAAAATCCCAGCCTTATTGCTATGCCGTTAGGCCTGGCAGTCGGTGGCGTCTTACTGCTGGTAACTGCGCAAGCGCCAGCTCCGCAGCATGCGCATGACCCAGCGCCGGCCGACGAGCGCACGCCGACCTCGACGCTGGTTTTCAGTGGCGGGGGCTTGGGCAGCTACCATGATGCGGATGAAGATATCCTTAACTACTCAGGCGGGTGCAGTGGCAGCACGCGCTACAACCTTTACCAGCGGGTCCGGGCCGCTGGCGGGGAAGTAGCACTGGAACGCACGGGTACGTCCAAAGCTGGCAGCGACCTCACTTCTACAATAGGTGGCGGCCTATGGCTGGGCACGCAAAATGTGGGCTTGCATCGGCCGTTAGTCTACGGTGCTCCCTTCACGGTGCACCCAGATACTACCCTTGCTTATCGGCTCACCGATGTGCATATTTACCTGGAACAACACCGCATGCACAACTGGCTTTCAGTAGGATACCGATTAGGCTTACACATTGGCGACCTGGGCCATTATAGTTATTTCGACCAAAGCAATACGACTGAAGCAAACCAACTCATACCCGAACTTATGCTCAGCCTGGGCAATGCCCGCGTGCTCTACGCCCAAGCCGATGCCGGCTACGGCGCGGAAAACGCGCTGGGAGTTTACACTAGCCGCGTAGGCTTAGGCTCGGGCCTGGGCCAGCTAAATGGCAGCAAATTGCTGGTTGGCTATGCGCACTCGCCGCACTACCCCAGCCCGAGCCTTGCTTTCATAAGCGCCAGCTTACGCGCACCTAGCGGCACTGGCTTAAGCGCCTTAAGTCTAGAGCCCTATTTCGCCACCGACTTCGCCAGGCATAATATTTTCAGCCTGAAGGCCAGCTACCGCCTGGGCAAGTAGCCTGGACTCTGCGAGTCCGGACTACCCGAACACGGGCACCACGCGGCCTTCGTCTATCTTCAGCGCGGCGTCGTACTTCTTACCGGTTTTGGCCGAGAGGAAGCCTTTGATGACGCCGGTTTCGCCGCGGCGCAGCAGCTGGCGCAGCTGTGTGTCGGTCAACTTCTTACCCCCCCATTCGAAGGGGACGCGGAACTGGCAATCTTCGCGGAATCGCGAGCATCCGAAGGCGCTGCTACCCTTAAGCATGGTACCGAGCTTGCACACCGGGCACGGAATCTGGC
>CALMOO010000258.1:2932-5561 GCA_937871705.1 uncultured Hymenobacter sp. | reverse complement strand
CCCCGAGATGTCGGCGTAAATACTATCGACCTGCATGTGCGCATAGTCGATGCTGCGGCCATACGCCGGGTCGTGGGGCCGGTCTGGCCGCTCCAGCTCAAAATGCCCGTTGCGCAGCGCTATGTCATGCACCTGAAAATCAAAGGGCTGCTTCGCTTTAGTCGTGTCGGGTGGCCCCGTGAGGCGCCGGATGGCGCTCAGAAACTGGTCGAGGGTCGTCGAGTCGCGCTGCCCGGCCACGTCGCGCAGCGCAAAGCGCGGCTCCGTGAGCGTGAGCGTGCCCACGTGTAAATGCCGCGGATTAAACACCGAAAAGAGTTGAATATCAGCATCGGCGCGCCCCACGCTAAACAGCTCGCCTCCGCGCCGGTCGCGCACCCGCACGCCATCGAGCAGCACGTGCGAAAACGGCCGTACATCCACGCGGCCAACTTCTACGGCCTGCCCTAGCTTTTGCGTGAGCATGGCCGCCGCCTGCTGCGCCAGGCGCGTTTGCACGGCCGGCACCCGCAACGCCAGCAGCACGATACCCGCCACCAGCAGCAAGGCCACGAGCAGGCCGAGCAGGGTTTTGAATAAAATGCGAATAGCGCGGCGCACGAAAGGCAGAGGGGTAGGGTTAAATTACTGGCAGCAGTAGCTGCAAGAACGCAAAGGTGCGGCTTTTAGCGCATAGTGGCTTGCCAAACGTGCCGTGCGGTCCGTAGGTTCGACCGACCTTTGCGGACTTTGCTAGGAATAGATAAATCAAAATCGCTTGTCATGCTGAGCCAGTCGAAGCATCTCTGCCGCGGCAGTAAGCCTAATTGTTAGCAGTTAGTGCTGCGGTAGAGATGCTTTGACAGGCTCAGCATGACGGACGTTTAAAACTGCAATCAAAAGCTATGCCTCTCACTCTTCTCGCCATCGAATCGAGCTGCGACGATACTGGCGCCGCCATATTTCGCAACGGCCAGCTGCTCAGCAATGTAGTGGCTGGCCAGGCCGTGCACGAGCAATACGGGGGGGTAGTGCCCGAGTTGGCGTCGCGGGCGCACCAGCAGCACTTGCTGCCCGTAGTCACGGCCGCGCTGCGCCAGGCAGGTATCGAGAAAACTGACCTCGACGCCGTGGCCGTGACGCAAGGGCCCGGCCTGCTCGGCTCCTTATTAGTAGGCAACCTGTTTGCCAAGAGCTTGGCGCTGGCTTTGGGCAAGCCGCTGCTGGCCGTAAACCACATGCGGGCGCACATTCTGGCGCATTTTATTCGGGAGCCACGGCCGGCGTTTCCGTTTCTGTGCCTCACCGTGAGCGGCGGCCACACGCAGCTCGTGGTGGTGCGCAGCGCGCTCGACATGGAAATCGTGGGCCAAACCATCGACGATGCGGCTGGTGAGGCCTTCGATAAAACCGCCAAGCTGCTCGGCCTGCCCTACCCTGGCGGCCCGCGCCTGGATAAGCTGGCCCAGACCGGCAACCCGCGCCGCTTTCCATTTCCCGAAGGCGCGCTCGACGGCTACAACTTTTCCTTTAGTGGCCTGAAAACGGCGGTGCTGTATTTCCTCAAGAAAGAAACCGCCGCCTACCCCCCCTTTATTGAGGAAAACCTGGCCGACCTCTGCGCCAGCATTCAGCACACCATTGTGCAAACGCTGCTGCGCCAGCTCCGGCGCGCGGCCCAGGCCACGGGCTTGCGGCAGGTGGCGCTGGCGGGGGGGGTAGCGGCCAACTCGGGCCTGCGCCAAGGCCTACAAGCGTTGGCCGAAACCGAGGGTTGGGAGGTTTTTATTCCCGACTTCGAGTTTTGCACTGACAATGCAGCCATGGTAGGCCAGGCGGCTATCTTCCAGTACGAAGCCGGCGATTTTGCCAGCCAGCTCACCAGCCCCGACCCGCGGTTGAAATTGTAACGTAACACCCGCACGCCGCCCCTCATGCGTTCCTAAAAGCGCAGCCAGCTCACGCAGTGAGCGTACCTGCGAAATCCGTTTAATCCGTTTAATCTGCGGTTATGAAAGACAAGACTCCTGCCAATATCAACATCAAAAACCGCCGCGCCAGCCACGAATACACCATTCTGGCTAAGTACGACGCGGGCATGATGCTGCAAGGCACCGAAATAAAAAGCGTTCGTGCGGGCGAAGTCAACCTGCAAGACGGCTACTGCACCTTCGACCACAAAGGCGACCTGTGGGTGCACAGCGTGCGCATTGCGCCCTATACCCAAGGCACTTACAACAACCACGACGCCATGCGCGCCCGCAAGCTGCTGCTCAATAAGCGCGAACTGCGGCAGCTTGGCAGCAAAAGCCAGGACGCGGGCCTGACCATCATCCCGCTGCGCCTCTTCGTGACCGACCGCGGCTTTGCCAAGCTCGAAATTGCGCTGGGCCAGGGCAAAAAGCTCTACGACAAACGCGAAGACCTCAAGGCCAAAGACCAAAAGCGCGAGCTGGAGCGCTACCGGTAAAGCAGGCGTAAAATCGTTTGTCGTTGCTTTGCAGGGCTCGCAATGCTAGGCGTTCTACCTCCATCACCTCATCACCTTAAGAATTGAACTACGGTATTTGCGCGCTCAGCGCCATTCCCGTCCGTGCCGAAGCCAGCGACAAGGCAGAGCTAGTGACCGAGCTGCTTTTTGGCGACTGCT
>CALMOO010000258.1:2592-2922 GCA_937871705.1 uncultured Hymenobacter sp. | reverse complement strand
AGTGCCGCCGACAAGTACCTGGGCTGGATTGACTATAAGCAGCACACGCCCGTCAGCCCCGCGTACTTCGGCGCCTGGCAGGCCCAAGACCATCCCCGCGCCCTCGACCTAGTGCAGGTGCTGTCGGATGCCGAAATGCGGCTGCCCATCACAGTAGGTAGCCGGCTACCCTTCTTCGATGGCATGACCTTGAAAGTGGGCGATAAGTGCTTGTTTTACAATGGACAGGCCACAAACCCGGCGCAGCCGCCTACCCCCGAGCGCCAGCTCATGCTGCTGCGCAAGTTGGGCCAACTCTACCTGCGAGCGCCCTACGTAGGGGGCGGCAAA
>CALMOO010000258.1:861-2582 GCA_937871705.1 uncultured Hymenobacter sp. | reverse complement strand
TTGGCCTGGACTGCTCGGGCCTCACGCAGCAGCTGTTTGGCTTGCTGGGCGTGCAGCTGCCCCGCGATGCGCACCAGCAAATCTCACTGGGCGAGCCCGTCGATTTTGTAGTGCAAGCCCGGCCCGGCGACTTGGCTTTTTTTGAGAACGCGGAGGGTCGCATCGTGCACGTAGGGGTAGTGCTTGATGAAAGTCAAATCTTGCACGCCCACGGCGAAGTGCGCCTCGACCCGCTCGACCACCTCGGCATCTTCAACCGCGACCGCCAGAAGTACAGCCACAAGCTGCGCCTAATTAAGCGCCTGCTGTAGTGCGGACTCGCAGAGTCAGCGCTACATGGCTACCACGCCACCGGCTTTTCGCCGTTCTTTTCCAGCCAATCATTGGCCTGGCTAAAGGGCTTCGACCCAAAAAAGCCCCTGTCGGCCGAGTAGGGCGAAGGGTGCGCGGCCTTCAATATCAGGTGCTTGCGGGCGTCAATCAATTCCTCTTTCTTCTGGGCATACGCGCCCCACAGGATGAATACAACGTGCGGCCGGCCCGCCGACACCTGCCGGATAACCTCGTCCGTAAATTCCTCCCAGCCTTTTTTCTGGTGCGAGCCGGGCGTGGCAGCCCGCACCGTAAGCGTGGCATTGAGCAGCAGCACGCCCTGCTGGGCCCAGCGGTCGAGGTTGCCATTAGGGGGGGTAGGGGTGCCGGGAATATCATCCTGTAGCTCCTTGAAAATGTTTTGGAGCGACGGCGGCGTGCGCACGCCCTCATTCACTGAAAAAGCCAGGCCGTGCGCCTGGTTTTTGCCATGATACGGGTCTTGGCCCAAAATCACGACTTTCACCTCCTCGAAGGGGCAAGCATCGAAGGCGTGAAAAATCTGAGAGCCAAGCGGGTATACCGTGGTGGTGGCGTACTCGCCGCGCACCCAAGCGGTTAGCTTCTGAAAATAAGGCTTTTCAAACTCGGCAGCTAGCACTGGCTTCCAGCTTTCGGCGATTTTAACCATGAGAAAGAGGGGTAGGGAAGAAAAAAGAGCGGCGAAAAATAAAGTAACGGGCAAGCCGTTGGGGGCAAGTGTGCGTATAAAACCAAAGTATGTGGGCTGCTGTTGGCCCCGTGGCGTACTTTCGCACTGCCGCCGTTATGCCTACTACCACTACGCAGGGCGTGACCGTTACGGTTACGACCAATTACTTACCCGATTATTCCAGTCCCTCGCAGGAGCACTTTGTGTTTGCCTATCGGATTGATATTCGCAACAATAGCGAACATACCGTGAAGCTGCTGCGGCGCCACTGGTTTATTTCCGATGCTAACAGTACGGTGCGTGAAGTGGAGGGCGAAGGTGTAGTCGGCCGCCAACCTGTGCTGGAACCCGGCGAGTCGCACCAGTACATGAGCGGCTGCAACCTCAAATCGGGGGTAGGCAAGATGCGCGGCACTTACCTCATGGAGCGGCTGGCGAACGGCGACCATTTTCAAGTCAATATCCCGGAGTTCACCCTGATGGTGCCTTACCGGATGAACTAGGTTTTCGTAGCTGTTAGCCCTTGGCTGTTAGCTAGTAGCTGACCTTCAAGTAGAAAGCTAACAGCTACTAGCCAATAGCTAGCAGCTAAATCTTGTTTCAACTCTTCGCTTATTTACGCTACTGGCTGCGCTCGGGCAATGCGCACGGGCTGCACTCGCCGTTTGTCTACGGCCTCTACACCACCGTCATTTGC
>CALMOO010000258.1:0-832 GCA_937871705.1 uncultured Hymenobacter sp. | reverse complement strand
ACGATGGTGAGTTTAAAGCTTACCGCCAAATCGAGGCTAGACGCCGCCAACTGCTGCGCAGCTCACAAAGCATTGCCGTCACCGATTTCGGGGCCGGCTCGCAAGTAGCCAGCGCCAAGGGCAAGCAGCGCCGCGTGCGCGACATAGCCCGCCACGCGGCCAAGCCGCCGCGGCTGGCGCAGCTGCTGTTCCGGCTGGTCAACCACTTCCAGCCCGCCACCATCCTGGAGCTGGGCACGTCGTTGGGCCTCACCACGGCCTACCTCGCGGCGGCTGATTCGCGCAGCCAGGTTATCACTTTCGAGGGCTGCCCCAATACTGCCACCGTGGCCCGCGAAACGCTTGCCAAGCTGCAGTTGCGCAACGTGCAGCTCGTCGAAGGCAACCTCGATGCCACCTTGCCCGCTACCCTCGCCGGGCTGACAAAGCCGGTAGATTTCGTGTTTTTCGACGGCAACCACCGCTACGAGCCCACGCTGCGCTACTTCGAGCAGTGCTTAGCTAAGGCCCAAGAAAACAGCGTGTTTGTGCTGGATGATATCCACTGGTCGGCCGAAATGGAGCAAGCTTGGGAAGCTATCAAAACCAATCCAGCCGTGACCGTGACCATTGATTTATTCTACGTGGGCTTGGTGTTTTTTCGCAAAAAACAGCCTAGGCAAGACTTCTGGCTGCGCTACTGAAGAAGCAGATTATGAGTATCATAACATATTAGATGATATAACAATCGTATTAGCTGCGCATCAGGAGAGCATATTGTGTCTTAAGCATCCAGTCCGTGCCGGTAGATATCCCCGCTGGGCAGCACAGCTTCGCGCACCCGCGTTAGGCG